>JBLMWN010000201.1:0-27433 GCA_050257255.1 Betaproteobacteria bacterium
AAAGATAATGCATGAATATTAAACAGGATTATTCCCCCACCCCGAAAGTCATAAAAAAGTGGTATACTTTAAAAAAAGTGGTTTGCACTTTCTGGGGAATGCAAATATGAACAGACAAAACATGCGCAATAAATTGCATATCGTCGCGGGGAAGGGGGCGGGCAAGTAGGATATGGGGAACGGAAGCCTTCGAATAAAAATCCTCGCCATGACGACGGGAATTATCCTCTTCCTCGGCCTGATGATGGTATTTTTTGTGCGGACCGCTCTCTACAAAACGCCGCTAGCCAAACTCCAGCAACGAGGGATATCCATTGCAAAAAACCTTGCGCAAGAAAGCACCAACCCGCTCCTCACGGGGCGATTCATCGAACTCATGATCAGGGATCTTAAGCGCTCTGAGGACGATATTGAATACATCTTTCTGCTGGATGCTTCCGGCGAAGTTACGGCCCACACCTTCGATAACGGCTTCCCAGTCGACATGAAAGGAGTGAACCATGCTTACCCGGCACAACCGTTCAGCATTCAACGAATAACCAGTGCACAGGGAGCAGTCCTTGATATTGGCGTCCCACTCGTCAACGGCACCGGAGGAACTGCACACGTTGGAATTTCAGAGGGGCCTGTCAAGCAGGGCGTCGACGATATAATCAGAAAAGTAATCTGGATCATAGCCGTCACTCTGGCAGTAGGGATCGTTTCTGCCTTTATCCTGTCCGCGTCGATCACTAAGCCGGTCCGTGAACTCGCCGCCGCTGCACAAGCGGTGGAAAACGGCAATTTGAGCACGCGAGTTCGCGCTTCTTCAAGCGGCGAAATAGGCCTCCTGGGGACGGCCTTCAACAACATGATCAATGCACGCAGAAAGGCCGAGGAAGACCTGAAAAGGAGCGAAAAAAAACTGTGGGACATCACAGCAAGCCTCGGCGAAGGCGTCCTCGTGGTAAATACCCTGGGCCGCCTTGTCTTTATGAATCCCGAGGCAGAACGGCTTTTGGGGTGGACCGTAAGCGAATTGAGCGGCAAAGAACTGCATAACATCATCCATTACCGGAAGGAGGACGGGACGTCGCTGCCTGCCGAAGAGTGTCCCAGTCTCAAGGTTTTGATAACGGGGGAACGGGCCGTTGTCGACAACGACGATTTTGTACGAAAAGACGGGACCCTGTTTCCGGTAACGTATATTTCCGCACCGATCATTGAAGGCGGAACGGTTACGGCGGCAGTGATTGCATTCCGTGATATCACTCAGCGAAAACGGATCGAGGCAGAGCGGGAAATGCTCATTCTCGACCACATGGAGGCGTTATCCAAAATCAAAACATTGAGCGGGATGCTGCCGATATGCGCTTCCTGCAAGAGGATCCGTGATGACGACGGGTACTGGAATCAAATCGAATCCTACATCCGCGACCATTCTGACGCGGAGTTCAGTCACAGCATCTGCCCGGAATGCGCACAAAAGATATATCCTGAATATTACCGGAACGAAGACGCATCTTGACAGCATCTCGATTACCATGGGATAATAATTATATGAAAAATATAGTGATCATACTGAGTGCCGCACTGCTTCTGACGGGATGCGCCCCGGTTCTGAGCCGTGAGCTCATGAAGCAGGGCGAGCGAAATGTTTCATTGGATCAGCTCCGCGCGATGCCCGATGACTATAAGGGCCGGCTATTCATTCTCGGTGGTGTGATCGTGGATACCCGGCTTTCGGAACAGGGATCGCAGATCGAGGCGTTGTACGTGCCCGTTGACTCCTACGGGTACCTGAGGGAAGGGGGATACGTCCAGAGCAGGTTCCTCGCAATCTATCCGAAGTCAAAGGGCCTGCTCGACCCCGTAGTGTATAAGAAAGGGAGGGAAATCACCCTCGCGGGCGAATTTCTTGAGATGAAGAAAGGCAAGATCGACGAGATGGAATATTCCTATCCGGTTTTCGAGATACGACAGATCTATCTCTGGGAGGAGGAGAGATACTATTATTATCCCCCCTATTATTACTATCCCTACTATCCCTATTACTACAACTCGCCGTTTCTGTATGACCCCTGGGGAAGGCCCTGGCCCTATCCATACTGGCCTTAAGGAACACGAAACAGTATGAAGCACGGGGATGAAGGGAAACAAGCGGTGCTGTTTTTTAAAAAACGTGAGATCCCCTTCATGATCTCCAAGGGCAGCAGGGTGATGCTGATTTAAAACTCCGTTGTTTTCCACGAATCAGTGTTGGCTGCCGGCATGATATCAGCAAAACCGCATTAACAGAAGCGAAACCAGACATAAAATTCCGGACTACTTGACGATCACCGTTCTCTTCCTCCAGTTCGTTCCCTTGCCCGGGAAGTCGCTCCTGAAGTGCGCACCCACGCTCCCCTCGCGCAGGAGCGCAGATCGGGTGATTAGCATCGAGGCGGTGATCATGTTCTTGAGCTCGAACACGCTCCGTTCGGGCGCGTAATTCCTAATCATGCGGTCCCATGCGCGAAGCTGCTTGAGAGCCGCGGTCAAATCTTTTTTGTCCCGTACGATCCCGACCTTCTCCCACATCATCTTTTTAAGTGATGACCGAATCTCGGATATGTTGGCCTGCTTTCCTGAAGCTGGTTTTTTATGTAAATCTCGAATAGTGTGCAACGGCTTTATGGTTCTGTTGAAGTGCTTGCGCGCATACCGGGCCGCGGCAAGGCCCGCCCGCTCGCCAAAGACAAGTCCTTCCAACAAAGAATTGCTCGCGAGTCTGTTTGCGCCGTGCACACCGGTGCAGGCAGTTTCTCCCGCAGAAAAAAGGCCGGGGACGTTCGTACTGCCCCAAAGATCGGTTTTCACGCCGCCCATTATGTAATGGGCGGCAGGCGAGACCGGAATCGGTTCCGTTGTTATATCGATGCCAAGGTCCTTGCAGGTTCGGTAAATGCGCGGAAACCGCTGGGTCACATAACCGGCGTTCAAATGAGTCATGTCCAGAAAAACATGACTGGCGCCCGTGGCGGCCATTTCAGAATGGATGGCGCGGGTGACTACATCGCGGGGGGCAAGTTCCCGGGCAGAATGATACCGCTCCATGAAGCGGAGACCATTGATGTTTTTCAGCATGCCTCCTTCGCCGCGCATGGCCTCTGACAGCAGGAACTGTGGTGCTCCCTGGCGAAAGAGGGCGGTAGGATGGAACTGAACGAACTCCATATCGACGAGCGCAGCGCCCGCGCGAAAGGCCATGGCCATTCCGTCGCCGGTGGCAACCGCCGGGTTGGTGGTCCGCTCATAGAGCTGGCCTGCGCCGCCCGTGGCGAGCAGTACAGCGCGGGCGGATATCACAAGGATCGTTCTGCGCGTCTGCTGACAAACGACGGCGCCGACACAGCGGCCGTCCTGGATGATTAGATCGCGCGTGAACGCGTAGTCGATCTTGGATACTGTGCCGGTCGAGCGCACCTTGTCGACCAGCACGCGCATGATCTCCCGCCCCGTCGAGTCACCGTGTGCATGAAGGATTCTCCGTTTTGAGTGTGCCGCCTCCTGTGTGAAAGCCAACTTCGTCCCTTCCTTGTCGAACTCGGCGCCCCAGAGGATGAGCTCGCGAATGCGCGTGGGCCCCTCTTCAACGAGCGTTCCCACCGCCTTTCTAAGGCAGAGCCCGTCGCCCGCACGGATGGTGTCGTCGAAGTGGATTGAAATCTCGTCCTCGTCCGAGAGCGCCACGGCCACGCCGCCCTGTGCGTATTCGCTGCTGCTCTCGGACGGCGCGTCCTTGGTCACGACGAGGACGTTTCCGTTCCGCGCAAGCTCTATAGCCGCACGGAGGCCGGCTACGCCTCCGCCGATGATGAGGAAATCCGTTGAGATATGTTCTTCGGTGTAGTGCATATCAATTGCGGCATACGGATTGTGGAATGAAAGCGATGTCGCTTACAAGCCGTTTAATTCGAAATCCGCAATCCGGGATTCACAATCACTGTTTCCCCGGCGCTCCACCCGGCTGAGCCAGGAAGGGGTTCTTCCCATCGATGGAAACGAGCTTGAAACTGTCAGGTTCAAAGACGAGCGTGACCCTGCCGCCGTCCTTTACCATCATTCCGCCCGCCGCCATCCATTCCCCATCCCACGTAAATGTCGCCTTGATCTGGCTCTTTTCCTGGATCATGATGATCATCCTGGCGTACTGGATATTGAAATGGATGGTTTCATACTTCGAAAAAACCGCGGTCAGGGATTTTGCGAATGACTCCCGGTCCCGGTAAGCGCTGGATACATCGGACAGGAAGGCGTCGAGGTTCTTCTGCTCATAGGACTTGTTCATCTCTCTCAGAACAGTAAGAATATTTTTGCTCTTGATTGCGGTCTGCTCCGGCGGTTTTTTGCTGCCGCAGGCGAACGTGGCGAGCAGCAGTACGATGACCACCGGAAAGGACAATAAACGATTCATGGATCCTCCGAAAATGATATCACCAATACGATACGGGATGCACGTCAAGGATACCCGATGAGGAAGGCATAATGCAAGGTAAAATCGCCGAAGCCCCCGCATCAGAGATTATGCGTCTTATTGCACTATTTTTTTCAGGAACTGTCCGGTGTACGACTCTTTCACCTTTGCCACTCCTTCGGGCATTCCCTGGGCCACGATCTGCCCGCCGCGGTCGCCGCCTTCAGGGCCAAGATCGATGATCCAGTCCGCGGTCTTGATGACATCGAGATTGTGCTCGATGACCACGACGGTGTTGCCGGACTCCACAAGCTGGTTCAGCATGTCGAGCAGCTTCTGCGTGTCCGCAAAGTGAAGGCCCGTGGTAGGCTCGTCAAGGATATAGAGCGTGCGGCCCGTAGCCCGACGCGAGAGCTCCTTAGAAAGCTTGACACGCTGCGATTCGCCGCCTGAAAGCGTCGTGGCCGATTGGCCCAGCGTGATGTATCCCAAACCGACATCCATGAGCGTCTGAAGCTTGGACTTAACAGGAGGAACATTCTGAAAGAACTCATAGGCCTGCTCGACGGTCATGGCAAGCACCTCCGCGATGTTCTTGCTCTTGTACCGGATATCCAAGGTCTCGCGGTTGTACCGGCTGCCGTGGCACACGTCGCAGGTTACGTATACGTCGGGCAGGAAGTGCATCTCGATCTTGATCAGGCCGTCTCCTTCGCACGCCTCGCACCTGCCGCCCTTTACGTTGAAGCTGTAGCGGCCGGGCTTGTACCCCCGCATGCGCGATTCCGGAAGCTGTGCAAAAAGGTCGCGCACAGGTCCGAAGACGCCGGTGTAGGTGGCCGGGTTCGAGCGGGGCGTCCTGCCGATAGGCGACTGGTCGATATCGATGACCTTGTCGATATACTCCAGACCTTTAATGTCCTTGTGCTTGCCCGCCCGTTCCGTTGACCGGTAGAGGCGCTGTGCGAGCGCGCGGTAGAGGATATCAACTACGAGCGTGCTCTTGCCCGATCCGGACACGCCGGTTACGCAGGTGAACACGCCCAGGGGGAACTGCACGTTGATGTTTGCGAGGTTGTTCTCCGTCGCTCCGACGACAGTAATGGACTTCTCTGATTTTCTGCGCGTGGCCGGTACTTTAATGAAAGCCTTGCCGGAAAGGTACTGTCCCGTGAGCGATTGCTCGATCTTCTGGATCTCCCCGGGCGTGCCCTGTGCCACGATCTCGCCGCCGTGCACGCCAGCGCCGGGTCCCATGTCGATCACGTGGTCCGCCAACCGGATGGTCTCTTCGTCGTGCTCCACGACGAGCACGGTATTGCCAAGGTCACGGAGCCGGAACAGCGTATCCAGGAGTCTCCGGTTGTCGCGCTGGTGCAGACCGATGCTCGGCTCATCGAGGATATAGAGCACGCCCACGAGGGAAGAACCGATCTGCGTGGCGAGCCGTATGCGCTGTCCCTCGCCGCCTGAAAGCGTGGCCGATCCTCGATCGAGGGTAAGGTAATCGAGGCCCACGTGCACCATGAACCCGAGACGCTCGCGGATTTCCTTAAGGATCCGCTGTGCGATCGCCGTTTCTTTTTCGGTGAGCGTGAGCCTGGTAAAGAACGACAGCGCCTGTTTGATGCTCATCTTCGTGATGTCATGAATATTCAGGTTTGAGACCTTGATCGCTAGCGATTCCGGGCGAAGACGGCTCCCGCGGCAGTCCGGGCAGGTCTGATAGCTCATGTACTGTTCGAGCTCCCACTGGGTCGCGAAGGAATCGGTCTCGTCATACCGGCGCTTCAATATCTCAATGATGCCCTCGAAGGGCTTGCATGCCGTCCCTTTGCCGACGCGGGCGCTCCCGGTTTTTGACCCGTTCTCGGTATTGCCGAGGAGCAGCATTTTCTGCTGGGCAGGCCTCAAATCTTTAAAAGGCGTGTTGACGTCGAAGCCGCAGCCCTGCGCGATCGAATCGAGCATCTGGAAATACTGGAACGACATGCGCTTTGCCCAGGGCTTGATCGCGCCTTCCCGGAGCGAGAGGTTCGGGTTCGGAACAATGAGGTCAGGGTCGAACTCCAAGAGGCCCCCCAGGCCGTCGCACGTGGGGCAGGCGCCCTGGGGGCTGTTGAAAGAGAAGATCTGGGGCGTGACTTCGGGATAGCTGATGCCATCGACGATGCAGGCGAGCTTCTCGCTGTAGAGCTGGTCTTTCTTCTGGTCCACCAGGTTGATAAGCACGATGCCGTCGGCTTGGCGGAGCGCTGTCTCGACGGATTCGGCCAGCCTGCGTTCGATGCCGGGTTTGATCACGAGCCGGTCGATTACGATCTCGATGTCGTGCTTCTTTTTCTTGTCCATCGCTACGGGCTCGGCGAGTTCCTTGATCACGCCGTCGATGCGCGCGCGCACGTAACCCGAGGCTGCCGCGGCCATGAGCTCTTTCTTGTACTCACCTTTCCTGCCGCGGACGATCGGCGCAAGGACCTGGATCCTCGTCTCCCGCGGCAGGGCTATGACCGCATCGGTGATCTGCTGCACCGTCTGGGCGGCGATCTCCCTGCCGCATTTATAGCAATAGGGTTTCCCGACGCGCGCGAAGAGCAGGCGAAGGTAGTCGTACACCTCGGTAACGGTGCCGACGGTGGATCGGGGGTTCTTGCTGGTGGTTTTCTGTTCGATGGCAATGGCAGGCGAAAGGCCGTCGATGGAGTCCACATCGGGCTTGTCCATCTGGCCAAGGAACTGGCGCGCGTATGCAGAAAGGCTCTCGACGTATCGGCGCTGGCCCTCGGCATAGATCGTATCGAAGGCGAGCGACGACTTGCCGGAGCCTGACAGGCCGGTGATCACTACGAGCTTATCGCGCGGAATCTCGAGGTCGATATTTTTCAGGTTGTGCTGGCGGCAACCTTTAATAATGATTTTGTCCATAGGATTACTGAGGGCAACGAAGCAAAATTTTATTGTACCACGATAAAGTAGGGGAGTAAAGGCCTTTGTATTGAGCCGGCGATGGCCGCAGGAAAAGAACCTCTTCATCATTAATGAATAAACAAACGTTCCGATAAATAAAATTCAGGAGAATATCGGATGCAAACTTCGATGCTGAGATTTTTCATTTTTTCAATGGTTGTGATTCTCTTCCCATTGTTTTTCAAACATACCCATGCGGATGAAATTGTCGCCCAAGAGGGACGGTGATATGAAAAACGATCGATGGGATCGGCCGTGATATCAAGGTCTTGCGGGCGGCTATCCCGCCGAGATGGTGCATACTAAAGGCATCCATTAAGACGGCCCCTCTTCATTACGAAGCCAGTTTCTCCCCGCGACCTCCTGAAGTCAAGGATATGCTGAACTCCGATCCAAAAAAACTGGACCCGGTTCCTGCCGTACTATGCTGCATGGAAAGGTTGTAGCCTTGTTGGCTGTGTCTTCCCTTCCTTTTTTCTATAATCAAAAACTTTACGCTCATTTATATTATTTATAGGTAAAATTCTTGACAATATTTTTTCATTGTGTTAACTTTTTTACGCTTTTAAAGGCAGATAAGCGTTTCTTCTTTTCTCTGTGAGGCAATTGAGAATATGATCGATATAAACAGCTCACTCTTTATCCAGCTCGCCAACTTCATCGTTCTGCTCATCATACTGAACTTCATTCTTTTTAAGCCTATCCGGCAGATCATGCAGGAGCGGGAGCAGGGCATCAGTTCGGCCTTCGGCGATGCAAAGAATGCGCAGGAGCGCATGCAGAATCTGCTCGATCAGTATAACGTCTCTTTGGCCGAGGCCAAGCAGAAAGCCGCAGCAACCTATAATACCATCTATCAGCAGGGCCTCGACGCTCAGCGTGATATGATCGCGGCGGAGCGCGCCAAGGCCGGCGAGGCGCTCGACAAGGCGCGCGGCGAGATCGTGTCTGCGTCGGCAGCAGCACGGGCTGACCTCAAGAGAGAGGCAGAGCGGCTCTCGCAGGACATTACCTCCAAGCTGCTCGGAAGGGCGGTATAGGGGTGAAGAATCGTATGATGAAAAAAATTATGCCGTTATTCTATGCGCTCATCATGATACTGGTCCGCACCGCGGCGTTCGCAGAAGAAGCTGCCGAAGGCGGCCATGAGTCGGTAACGTTCCTTGGCGACTGGCTGCCGAGGCTTGTAAATTTCGCCATCATCGCGGCGGTTGTCGTCTATTTTATGAGAAAACCGGTCCGTGACTTTTTCAAGAACCGTTCAGCCGAGATTGCGAAGGCCATGCAGGATTCGAAAGAGACACGTGAGCGCGCTGTCGCCGCCCTCGAGGAGATGGAGCGAAAGATCAAGGAACTTGAAGCGGAAACAAGCCGAATGGTCGCTGAGGCCCAGGCCCGGGGCGAGAAAGACCGGCTCGGACTCATTGAGGAAGGCAAAAAGGTTGCGCAGGAGATTCAGGACCAGGTCAAAGAGGGTATCGATATCGAGATGCAAAAGGCAAAGACCGCACTGGCTGTTGAGGCGGCGCTTCTTTCCATCGACCTCGCGGAAGGCAGAATTAAAGATAAAATCAGCAACGAGGATCATGAACGCATCGTGAAGGAATACATCTCCAAAGTGGGAGGCAAAGGGTGATCCGGACCATCGCGAAGAGATATGCCAGGGCCCTCGTGGAGCTCGCCGAGGAGAACAGGACCATCGATAAGACTCGGGCGGACTTTGCGGCATTCGTCGCCGCCGTGGACGCCGCGCCTGCCATGCAGAAGCTGTTTGCCAGCCCGGTATTTACACCTGAAAATAAAAAAGCGGTTATTAAAGATCTGTCCGGAAAGCTGAATATGCAGGCAACGAGCCAGCGGTTTGTGGAGCACTTGGCGGAAACGGGCAGGATCAGATACATCAAAGACGTGCTTGAGGCGTTTCTGGATATTCTTGCAGAGAAACAGAATCGCGCCGTGGCGAGGGTAACCACGGCTGTCTCCCTTAATAACGGAGACATGGCGGACATCAAGAAAAAGCTTGAGGTGCTTACGGGCAAGCAGGTGGACATAGATTCAAAAATTGACGCATCCCTGATCGGCGGGGCGCGGGCCCAGATCGGGAGCGTCATCTACGACGGGACGATAAAGAACCAGCTCAGCAAGATGCGCAATCAATTGGTGCACTAACATAATAATTCTCAGGATTCCCAGGCAAGAAGGAGCGCGGAGATGCAGATCAAGGCACAGGAAATCAGTGAAATCATAAAAAAGAAGATATCCGATTTCGAGAAGACCGTCGAGGTCGCCGAAGTCGGCACCGTGATCACGGTCGGCGACGGCATCGCCAAGGTTTACGGCCTCGATAACGTCATGTCCGGCGAGCTTCTGGAATTCCCCGGCGGCCTGATGGGCATGGCGCTCAACCTCGAGGAGGAGAACGTGGGCGTCGTGCTCATGGGAGACGACTCAAAGATCCGCGAAGGGGATATCGTAAAACGGACCAAGAGGATCGCCGAAGTCCCTGTGGGCGACGCTATCGTGGGCCGGGTGGTGGACGGCATCGGCCAGCCCATCGACGGCAAAGGGCCCATCACCTCCAAAGAGTTTAGGAAGATCGAAGTGATCGCCCCGGGCATCGTGAAGCGCCAGCCGGTGCGAGAGCCGCTCCAGACCGGCCTCAAGGCCATCGACGGCATGATCCCGATCGGCCGCGGACAGCGTGAGCTCATCATCGGCGACCGCCAGACCGGCAAGACCGCCGTCGCCATCGATACCATCATCAATCAGAAGGGCCAGAACGTGATCTGCATCTATGTCGCCATCGGTCAGAAGCGGTCCACCGTGGCCCAGGTCGCGAAGACGCTGCAGGAGTACGGCGCGATGGAATACACGATCATCGTGTCTGCGACGGCATCAGACCCTGCACCGCTGCAATTCATCTCTCCCTATACGGGCTGCACCATCGGCGAGTATTTCCGCGACAACGGTAAGCATGCCCTTGTCATTTACGATGACCTGTCGAAACAGGCCACGGCATACCGCCAGCTCTCCCTGCTTCTCCGCCGCCCTCCGGGACGCGAGGCGTATCCCGGCGACGTGTTTTATCTCCATTCCCGGCTTCTCGAGCGCGCAGCCAAGCTCTCCGACAAGTTGGGTGGCGGATCGCTCACGGCGCTCCCGGTCATCGAGACCCAGGCAGGCGACCTGTCGGCCTACATCCCGACGAACGTCATCTCCATCACAGACGGTCAGATATTCCTCGAATCAGACCTCTTCTACTCCGGCGTGCGGCCGGCCATTAACGTCGGTCTGTCGGTGTCGCGCGTCGGCGGCAACGCTCAGATCAAGGCGATGAAGCAGGTGGCAGGCACGCTGCGTCTCGAACTTGCACAGTTCCGCGAACTGGCGGCCTTTGCCCAGTTCGGAAGCGACCTTGACAAGGCCACTCTGGCCCAACTCAACCGCGGCCAGCGTTTGACCGAACTCTTGAAGCAGGACCAGTATTCGCCTATGCTCGTTGAACAGCAGATCCTTGTGGTCTTCGCGGGCACCAATGGTTATGTCGACGACATCGCAATCAATGCGGTAAAGAAGTTCGAGCAGGAACTCTTGCGGTTTGCGACGAGCAAGTACTCAGACCTCCTGAAGGACATCGCCGCCAAGAAGGTGCTCGACGACGATCTTAAGGCGAGAATGAAGAGTGCGATCGAGGAGTTCAAGAAAACGTTTACGGCGTAGTTTCCAGTTTGTAGTTTAGAGTTTGTAGTTCGGAGTCAACTAAAACCCCGAAACTCGAAACTTAAAGTAGGTTATACATGCCCAGCTTAAGAGACATTAAAAGAAAAATCACGAGCGTCAAGAAGACCCAGCAGATCACCAAGGCCATGAAGATGGTGGCGGCTGCGAAGCTCCGCCGCGCCCAGGACCGCGTGATCGCGGCGCGACCGTATTCGCGGAAAATGCTTGCGGTTATCGCGAACCTGGCAGGACGCGTGGAGCGGGCGCAGCATCCGCTCCTTGCCAAGCGCGAGCCTAAGAAAGTCAAGCTCGTCGTGCTCACGTCGGACCGCGGGCTCTGCGGCGCGTACAACACCAACATCCTGCGCAAGGCAGTCGAAGCGGTCAGGCAGTTCAAAGCTGAGGGCAAGGAAGTTAAGGTCAACGTCGTTGGTAGAAAAGGGCGCGACTTTTTCCGCAAACGCCCGGCGTACACGTTAGGCAAAGTGTGGTCGGACCTCGGCATGATCGACTATGAAAAGGCCGCTGACGTCGGCAAAAACATTGTCGAGCGTTTTTCCGCAGGCGAGACCGATGAGGTTTACCTTCTTTACAATGAGTTCAAGAGCGTGATCCAGCAGAAAGTGACGCTTGAGAAACTCCTTCCGGTGGAGCCGCCGGCCGAAGCAGATCCTTTCATGGCGGCCGTCGATTATCTCTACGAGCCTTCGGCGGAGTCGATTCTCGGCTCCATCCTGCCAAAGCATATCGAGGTGCAGGTGTTCCGAGCGATGCTCGAGAGCCAGGCGAGTGAGATGGGCGCGCGGATGACCGCCATGGATTCGGCCACCAGGAACGCCAAGGACATGATCGAACGGCTTACGCTGAAGTTCAACAAACAGCGCCAGGCCGCTATTACGAAAGAAATCTCCGAGATCGTGGGCGGAGCGGAAGCGCTCAAGTAAGGGCGATTGGAAAACAGAGACCGGAAATAAAACAGTTACGCTGCTGCTTCTCAGGAGTTTTCAATTTTTGATCTTGCATTGACAATTCAATATTCGTCGAATATTGCAACAGGGGGTTACAATGAGCACAGGGAAAATAGTACAGGTGATGGGCGCCGTGGTCGACTGCGAGTTCCCCGTCGGGAGCCTGCCGCAGCTGATGAACGCCCTTCGGATTGATCAGACCGAAGATAAGGGTGCCGGGACGCCTGAGACGCACCTGACACTCGAGGTTGCTCAGCACCTCGGCGAAAACCGTGTCCGAACCGTCGCCATGTCCTCCACGGATGGCCTCACGCGCGGCATGAAGGTTAACGACACCGGAAAGCCGATCTCGATGCCGGTGGGCAAGGAAGTGCTCGGCCGAATCATGAACGTGATCGGCGAGCCGGTAGACGAACTGGGTCCGATTCAGACAAAGGATACATTACCCATTCACCGGCCGGCACCGAAGCTCGAAGAACTCGATCCTACGAAACAGCTTTTCGAGACCGGCATCAAGGTCATCGACCTCCTGGAACCATACACCAAGGGTGGCAAGACCGGACTCTTCGGCGGCGCGGGTGTGGGGAAGACTGTGATCATCATGGAGCTCATCAACAACGTGGCGAAACAACACGGCGGCTACTCTGCATTCGCGGGCGTGGGTGAGCGCACCCGTGAGGGCAACGACCTGTGGCTCGAAATGAAGGAATCGGGCGTTATCAACAGGACAGCCCTTATTTACGGCCAGATGAATGAGCCGCCGGGAGCAAGACTTCGCGTCGGCCTCTCCGCCCTGACGGTGGCTGAATATTTCCGCGACACCATGGGTCAGGACGTGCTCCTGTTCGTTGACAATATATTCCGTTTCACCCAGGCAGGTTCCGAAGTGTCGGCGCTCCTCGGCCGTATGCCATCGGCCGTCGGTTACCAGCCGACGCTGGGTACCGAAATGGGCGCACTCCAGGAGCGCATTACGTCCACAAAGAAGGGCTCGATCACTTCAGTTCAGGCCATCTACGTTCCTGCTGACGACCTGACAGACCCCGCACCTGCGACCGCTTTTGCGCACCTTGACGCTACCACGGTGCTTTCGCGCCAGATCGCGGAGCTGGGCATTTACCCGGCGGTGGACCCGCTCGATTCCACCTCCCGGATTCTGGATCCGCGCATCATCGGCGAGGATCACTATTCCGTGGCACGCAGAGTCCAGGCCGTTCTCCAGCGGTACAAGGAACTCCAGGACATCATCGCGATCTTGGGCATGGATGAGCTCTCGGACGAGGACAAGCTTACGGTGTCGCGGGCGAGGAAAATCCAGCGCTTCCTGTCGCAGCCCTTCCATGTAGCCGAGGCCTTTACGGGCACGCCGGGCAAGTATGTGCCCCTTAAGGAGACCATCAAGGGATTCAAGGAAATTGTTGACGGCAAGATGGATGATATCCCCGAGCAGGCGTTTTACATGGTCGGCCCCATTGAGGAAGTATTCGCGAAGTCTGAGCAGCTCGGGTACAAACGATAATTGCTCGTAGCCGGTAGCTCATAGCTGATAGCAAAGAGCTACAAGCCATGAGCTAAGAGCTATGAGTGCCGAGGATTGGAAAAAGACAATGGTTGCTGAAAAAGGGAAAATGCTCCTCGAGATAGTAGCGCCGAGCCGTCAGGTAGTCCGCTCGGAGCATGTAGACGAAGTGATCGCTCCAGGCAGCGAAGGCGAGTTCGGCGTATTGCCGGGCCACACGCCGTTTCTGACCACGCTCAAGGTCGGCATGCTCTCGTATCGCGAGGGCGCTGAGTGGCACCACCTCGCTGTCGACTGGGGCTATGCGGAAGTTGGCGCAGAGCGGGTCGTCATTCTGGCCGAGGGTGCGGACCGGGCGTCGGAGATCGACATCACCGAGGCAAGGCTGGCCAAGGAGCGTGCGGAGAAGGCGCTGAGTGAGAAGCTTGAAAAGGTAGATTACGAAAAGGCCCGCATCGACCTGCTCAGGGCAATGATTCGGATTCAGGTGGCCGAAAAGCACGGTCAGAAATAATCAGCATGCCGATATATGGCATTCAACAAAAGGCAGCCCTCAGGGGTCTGCCTTTTGTTTTTTGCGGGCTTTGCCCGTATGTTTTCTGAGCAATCCCACAGTCTCTCAGCGAGAGAAAGTGCTTGACAGCCCCCCATTCTTTATTTATAATGATTCCAAATTAAAAGGATCTATGGGGATGAAACGTGTACAAAAAAAGAAGGGGATGGAGGGGCGGTTCAAACGAACGCCGCAACGGCTTGCGATCCTCGACTATCTGAAGGGAAACACTTCTCACCCTTCTGCAGAAGATATCTTCCGGGCGGTATCGAAGAAATATCAGTCCATGTCGTTTGCTACCGTCTATAATACTCTTCATGCGCTTACGAAGGCCGGGGCGCTCAGGGAACTCACCATCGATCCCGAGAGGAAACGGTACGACCCGGACACCAGCGGTCACCATCATTTGATTTGCGTCAGCTGTGGTAAAATATTGGATGTCCCCGAAGAGATCCATGTCGAGCTGCCGAGGTCCCTGCAGGAAGATTTTGCTGTTCTCGGGAATCATGTCGAATTTTACGGGAATTGCTTGTTGTGCAGGAAAAAAAGAAAACACTCGTGACCCCTCCCCGGTTTGTCGTCGCGCCGACCAAAATTACAAATAATGAACGACAGGAGGCTGCTATGGGTGCAGTAGAAATTAAACCAAGCATTTACTGGGTAGGTGCAATTGACTGGGCGGTCCGTGATTTCCACGGCTATATTACGCCGCACGGCACATCATATAACAACTATCTCATTCTCGATAAGCATGTGACGCTCGTCGATACGGTAAAGTATGATTTTTTCGAATACACGGTCGACAATATCCGCAGTCTCGTGGACCCCGCAATGATCGAGAACGTAGTCATTAATCATATCGAAAACGATCATGCATCGAGCCTCGATCGCATCATGGCTCTCACCCCGAATGCCACGATCTACATTACGGAGCGGGGCAAGAAGGCCCTCGACCGCTTTTTCGACACCTCGCGGTGGGCCTTTAAAATCGTGAAAACCGGTCATACCCTCAATACAGGGACAAAGACCATCACGTTTCTCGAAACGCCGATGCTCCACTGGCCCGACTCCATGATGAGCTACGTAAAGGAAGACAGGCTTTTGATAAGCCAGGACGCCTTCGGCCAGCACCTTGCGTCATCGGCGCGGTTCGACGACGAGTACTGCGACCAGTATTCGATCACGGCCCTCGAACACGCCGTGCGCGACTATTACGCAAACATCCTCATGCCCTTCGGCACTCTCATCAAGGCGAAGCTGGCTGAGATCCAGAAGTTCGGTCTGGAGATTGACATGATCGCCCCGGACCATGGGATCATCTGGAGGCGGGACCCCGGCAAAATCCTCAAGATGTACCTCGACATGGCGAATGACAAGGCAGACCTGCGCGTTGTGATTGTGTACGACACGATGTGGCAAAGCACGGAACGCATGACAATACCGATCATGCAGGGCATCAAGGCAGCAGGCGTCGACGTGGAGGTGCTCAAGCTCCGGTCAACCCCGATGAGCGCAGCCATCAAGAGGATATGGGAGTCGCGGGCAATGCTCATCGGTACGCCGACGCTCAACAACATCATGTTCCCAACCGTTGCAGAGTTCCTGACACACCTGCGTGGACTCCGCCCCAAGAACCGGATGGCCGGCGCGTTCGGAAGTTACGGCTGGGGCGGCGGCGGCGTGAAAGAGGCTTACGAGGCTTTCAAAAAAATGGGGCTCGAGGTTTTGGAGCCGGGCGTCGAGGTCCTCTATCGCCCGAGCGCCGACGACGACGATAAGTGTTTTGACTTCGGAAGACGGTTCGCGGAAAAAACGATTGAATACCATAAAAAGTTCAACGGTGGACAGCCGGCGGATTGTGGACCAACAGCAAAGCCCTAACCGAGGAACACCGTGAATTGAGGAGAAGCCCGCAGCGGCAGCACGCCGGCAGGAAGAATCCCGGGTGTGGACGGCAGATTACATTCGAACGCTTGGAGGATGCTTTGATGTGGAGATGCACCATCTGCGGGTATATCTATGATGACACAAAAGAGGGAACAAAGTTCGAGGACCTTCCGGACGACTGGAACTGCCCCGTGTGCAACGCACCGAAGGATGCGTTTGTGAGGATATAATCAATAAAACGGCAGTGCGTAGTGGAACGAGGCGGCCACGGTACATTCTCGGCTGCCTTTTTCATTTGACAGGTATTAGCGTCCACTCTATAATTTACCAATTTACTCCGTTAGAGAACACCATCGACCTTCCATCAGCGGCATCCATCGTATCGAGAGGAAGTCGATTTTTATCGACGACCGGAAGAATATCCCATTCTCTAGCAGAGTTTGCCCGGATTGCGGGTATTCATCGGAATTCTGAAAGGCGTCTATGCCCGGTAAGCGGATCACAAGTGTGAAGGACTGGCCCGAAGACGAGCGTCCCCGGGAGCGCCTTTTAAAGTATGGTACAGCAAGCCTTTCCGACGCGCAGCTTCTCGCAATCATTATTCGAAATGGCAGGGGCGGGCGCTCTGCAGTGGACTTGGGCCGGGAATTGCTTGAGACGTTTGAGAGCCTTGCAGGAATCGAACAGGCCGGCATCAACGAGATCTGTAATATTCCGGGGATCGGGAAAGCCAAGGCAGCAGAGATCAAGGCCGCCATCGAGCTCGGAAGGCGGCATCAGAAACCGAGCCTTGCTGGCGCGTCGTTCTGTTCAAGCGAGGACGTCGTTTCCTACTACCGGCCCCGGATGAAGGACCTGAAAAAAGAAATGTTCCGGTGCGCTCTTCTCGATACGAAGAACAAGATCATACGGGACGAGGTCGTTTCCATCGGCAGTCTGACCTCATCCATTGTTCACCCCCGGGATACCTTCAAGAGCGCGATCCGCGAGTCGGCCGCTGCGGTCATCTTTATTCACAATCATCCAAGCGGCGATATCAAACCCAGCCAGGAGGACATATTGCTCACCCGGCGGCTCGTTCAGGCAGGCGAGATACTTGGCATTCAGGTGCTCGACCATATCATCATCGGAGACGGCGGACATTTCAGCTTTCGGGAAAACGGGATGATCGGGCACACGCGCTGAGCTATGATCTTGAAAACCGCCACCGGATCTCCCGGGTTCGTCGATTGCCACGTACATATCAGAGATAATGCAGGGCTGGACCAACTCGCGAGGGCCGGCATTATAGCGGCCCGCGAAGCGGGACTCCGTGAGAATGCGGCCCAGGTTGGATCGCTCTGCCCTACCCAAGCAGGACCGGTTGTGGTGATACGCGCCTGCTGGGCACTTTACAAAAAAGGCGGCTACGGCTCACAGTTCGGAGTAGCGGTCGACAGCCTGGAGGAAATCAGGACCGAAATTCTCAAGCTCAAACAAGCGGGTGCTGGTATAATAAAAGTCATGGCTTCGGGAATCGTGAGCCTCCGCAGACCGGGCAGCATAACACCGGGAGGTTTTACCGGGGATGAGCTTAAATACATTGTTCAAGAGTCTGCCCGTGCCGGACTCGGCGTCATGGCCCACGCAAACGGCGAAGAGGCAATCACAGCCTCTGTCCGCGCCGGCGTTCGCTCCCTGGAGCACGGTTTCTTCATGACAGCTAGGGCACTCGATGTCATAGCGAAGTATGGAACATTCTGGACTCCTACCGTTGGAGCGCTCGCCAGGGCCGCTGACAAAGGCAAGGTTTCAGCAGAGGTGCAAGCGTACGTCGGCAGCCTGATACGATCTCACCAGGAAATGATCCTCCGTGCACATGCCCTTGGCGTTACCCTCGCAATCGGTACGGACTATGTTCTGCCCGATGCTCGCTATAAGGATGCCTACGAAGCAGAGTTGAGGTACTTTGGACAGGCAGGGCTTTCCCGCGATGCGGTGCTGGTGATTGCCTGTGACAATGGGGCGAGGTTGCTGGGCTTGAAATGAATTAATCGCAGAGATCGCTTGAAATGGTGCATCAGGCGCCCGCCGTTAAGGTTTACCCTTTGTCGGCTCAGCGTACTCTGTGGTTAATAGGTTCTCTGCAGATTTGGAGGTTTTATGCGAATAGGCGTTCTTTCAGGAGGCGGCGACGCACCTGGTCTCAATGCTGTCATCCGGGCTGTGGTCAAGACGGCAATCTTCAAGTACGGCTGGGAGGTGACCGGCGTTATCGACGGATTCGAGGGCTTGCTCACACCCACAAAGACCCGCCAGCTGACGTCGTGGAATACGCGGGGGATACTGTTCGTCGGCGGCACCATACTCGGGGCCACGAACCGCGGCAATCCGTTCGCCCACAAAACCGTCGTCAACGGCAAGGAGATCGTTGAGGACATGTCCTCCATGGTACTGAGCAACATCAAGGAACTGGGACTCGACGCGCTCATCGTCATCGGCGGCGATGGATCGCTGAAGATCGGGAACGGCATCCACAAGTTGGGCGTCCCGGTGATAGGCGTGCCCAAGACCATCGACAATGACCTGATGGCAACCTATGTGACCTTCGGTTTCCAGACCGCCGTGGATACGGCGACGGAGGCGCTCGATAAGCTCCACACGACGGCAGAAAGCCACCAGCGCGTGATTGTGATGGAGGTCATGGGCCGGTATGCAGGGTGGATCGCCCTTGAGGCAGGAATGGCCGGCAGCGCCGACGTCATCCTCATTCCCGAGATTCCTTTCAGCATGGAGAGGGTAGCTGAAAAGCTTCGGGAACGGAAGAAAGCGGGAAGCAAGTCCAGCATCGTTGTCGTGGCCGAAGGCGCGAAGCCCGCGGGCGGAGAGATGGCGGTGCGTGAAAAGGCGGCCGACGGCTACGTGCTCAGGCTCGGCGGCATGGGAGAGATCGTGGGCGATGAGATCAGCGAACGCACGGGCTTCGAGACGCGGGTGACCGTGCTGGGACACCTGCAGCGGGGAGGCAGCCCCTGTCCATTTGACCGGCTCCTGGCAACCAGGTACGGCGCCGCGGCGGTGGATCTCATCGCACAAAAGAAGTTCGGCGAGATGGTATCCTACCAGCCGCCGGTGATCACAGCGGTGCCGCTCGAAAAGGCCATCAGCGGCCTCAAGCTCGTTGACCCGGAGAGCGAGCTGGTGAAAATCGCCGAAGGCATGGGTGTGAGTTTCGGAAGATGAGCCTCTTCTTTCTTGTCATTTTCTTGATTTACGGCGGGATGCATGTGTATGCATTCCTTCGGGCGAAGATCGTGTTCGGCTTCGGCCCTGCAGAAGGCGCTGCTATAGCCGCGTTCATGCTTGCGATGACCTTCGCCCCCTTTATCATCCGCCTTCTTGAACGCCACGATTTTGAGCTTTCTGCACAAATACTCTCGTATATCGCCTATCTCTGGATGGCGGCCTTGTTTCTCTTTTTTTGCGGCTCGATCGTCTTTGACCTCGTAAACATTCTCGCGGGCATCACGACCCGGATTGCCGGCGGCCTCCGAGGCCTGTTGATCCCGGCGAGGACATCCTTTTTTGCCTGTGTGTGCCTGTCTATGATCATTTGCCTGTATGGATATTTCGATGCTCTGAACATCCGTACCGAACGGCTGAGGATCGAGACAACCAAGCTCCCCGAGTCTGTTCAACGGCTCACCATCGTCCAGATATCGGATGTGCACCTGGGGCTGATCGTCCGCGCTGCAAGGCTGAAAAGGCTACTGGACATCGTCAAAGCCGAAAAGCCCGATGTTTTCGTTTCCACCGGAGACCTTGTTGATGCGCAGATCGATCACATGGCAGGCCTGGCGGAGCTTTTGCGGGAAGTACAAGCACCGTACGGTAAATACGCAATTACCGGGAATCACGAATACTACGCGGGAATCAAGCAGGCGCTTGCTTTTACCAGGGAATGCGGGTTTACCCTTCTCCGCGGCGAAGCTGCCAGGAACGAAGTGATCAACATCGTCGGCGTTGACGACCCGGCGGGCGTACAGCTGAACATCGACAAGCCGGAGTTGGAAGCAGCTCTTCTGTCTGGTTTGCCGAGAAACCGGTTTACCCTCTTACTCAAACACCGGCCCACCGTGGACCAGAACGCGGCCAAGTTGTTTGATCTTCAGATCTCCGGGCATACGCACAGGGGACAGATATATCCCTTTACCTACGTCAGCAAAATCGCCTATCCCCTGAACGCGGGCAACTATGACCTGGGGAACGGCTCGCGCCTGCATGTCAGTCGCGGCACCGGCACCTGGGGCCCGCCCGTCCGGTTCCTTTCTCATCCGGAAGTAACGGTCTACGAACTGGTCAGGAAGACAGCTTTGTCAGCTAACTGACAGGAGCATGTCGTACATGAGACTATTCCTGTTTTTCGCCTCCTCCCTTCTGCTCATCATCCCGGGATGCATGACTGAGCGCGTGCATCCCGCAGCGAAGACCCTGCCGTTAAGAAACAATCCATCTTCCTCGTCAAAAAAATTGAATATGATGAGCATGGGCGTCCCCTGTTCAACACTATCTTGAAAGATCGTCCCGGAAGCTTGGGAGAGCGGTTCACAATAGTTCACGCGGTGAATGATCGGCCGGTCCGATCCTACGATATTGCGATTGTAGCGAAAAAGGCCGATATGAGCAAGCCGCTTGCGGTGACCTATGTGCGGACAGGGAAGGGGTTTGAGGCCGGATTGAACATCACGGGAAACCTGGCCCAGGTCCACTATCAGGGGGCAGGCAGGGACGCGGGCGTGTATCCGGCATTTGTAACGGCCCCGATTGTTATCGGCGGCATGACCGGATTTGTTGTCGGTATTGTTTCCAGCATTCCGAAACGGCAACCGGGCTCAGGCATCTCGTTGTGAACGCACGGGAGGTGGTGACCGGATATACGGCTTATGAGTATGATGAAAAGGGAAGGATCAGGTTCATGAAACTCTATCCGCCTGACGAACATGCCGTGGAGCTTGTGAAAACCGAATTCTTTTGCACCGGAAACGGCGACGTTCCTGATAAAACAGAAGTGACCAGCCTCGTTGAAAAGAAAGTGAGGATGATCAGGTGAAGGCGCTGCGTGCGAGGTGCGTTACCGTGATTTGGCCAGCCCGCCTGGAATTACAAATCGCTCCCGTATGATCCTGCGGAATCTCGGCGCATAGATAAGATCATAAACAGCCTCTTTATCAGGAAACAGGTTAAGGGCGGCCTGCTTTGCGTTCTTCATGATCTCAAAGGCCTCACGTAGTGTAAGATCGCTCTGCTGCATGAGGACCGCCTGGTTGAGGTCAACGACGAATTTCAGCATCCTCATTTTCTTTTCTTCTTCCAGTAATGCTTTCTTCATGTCTGCGCTCCACCGGGAATATTCTCGTCGGTCATATAATACTTCCGGGCGCCGTTCTTTTCAATAGTTATTCATGGTCTCAAAATATTTACCCGGGAAGTCATATCACCGATAGAACCATTTCGAGACGACAGACTATTTGAGAGTGGCCGCTGTTCTTTTTTCTGGATGTTTGCCCGCTAATTTGTTACTCTAGCGCTCATGACAAGACATGCTGTAACCCGCAACCCCTGGTCATTTCTGCCAACGCTGTACTTCGCCGAAGGACTGCCCTACGTTCTCATCAATACGGTTTCTGTTATCCTGTACAAGCGGATGGGGATCGACAACGCGCACATAGCCTTCTGGACGAGCTGGCTCTACCTCCCCTGGGTCATCAAGATGTTCTGGGGGCCGTTCGTGGACGTTTATTCCACCAAACGGAGGTGGATCCTCTCCACGCAGGCTGTAATGAGCATTTGCCTGTTCGTGATCGCCCTTTCGCTCAGGACGGACACGTTCTTTTTCCTCTCGCTGGCGGCATTCTTCGCAGGCGCCTTCATTTCGGCAACGTATGACATAGCTACAGACGGGTTCTACATGCTCGCGCTTTCCGAGAAGGACCAAGCGTTGTTCGTGGGACTTCGCGCGGGTTTTTACCGGCTTGCGATGATCTTTGGAACCGGTTTTTTGGTCTATGTGGCGGGCATGCTCGAAACATCGAGCAACGACATCGCCTGGAGCTGGTCTTCGGTCATGATCGCTTCGGGGCTGATCTTTGCGAGTGCCGCGCTCTATCACAAATTCATTCTTCCCTTCCCCGCAGCGGATGGCAGTCGAACAGTAAAGGAGAGAAATGACGAAGCGTCATTTGTCGAAGTCATTCGATCCTATTTCCGGCAAGAGAGGATTGGCGTCATGCTTGCCTTCATTCTGTTCTACCGCCTGGGCGAGGCCATGCTCTTGAAGCTGGTCTCTCCTTTTTTGCTGGACGTGCAGCAGGCAGGGGGGCTGGGACTTTCGACCAGACAGGTAGGGCTCGTCTACGGCACGGTGGGTGTTATCTGTCTCGTGTGCGGCGGAATCCTCGGTGGATGGCTAATCTCGCGGTTCGGGTTCAAGCGCTGCGTCTGGCCCATGGTGATTATCATGCATTTGCCTGATCTGTTTTTTGTGTACATGGCCTATGCACAGCCGGGTATCGGGCTGGTGTATCCTCTTGTGGCGCTCGAGCAGTTCGGATACGGGCTGGGCTTCACGGTGTTCACGATCTATCTGATGTACTCAGCGAACGGCAAATATAAAACATCCCACTACGCCATATCGACGGGGATCATGGCCCTCGGCATGATGCTGCCGGGATTTGCAAGCGGGTGGATCCAGCAGGCAGTAGGATACCGAATGTTCTTCATTATCGTCTGCTGCATGACGATCCCCGGTATGCTGACCATACCGTTTCTTCCGCTGGAGAAGATGGGAAAGTCGCAGTAGCGCCTCCATGTGGCTTGGAAAGCTGTCATTCTTTGCATGGTGCGCCTGCATTTCACATGAGTCTTCGATGAGGCGTCCGACTTGTCGTAAACGGCCAACAAGTGCTTGAAAAAGGAGGCAGTCTATGATACACTGACGCGTAATGAACAAGGGGGAAGAATTCATTAAGCAGGTCGAAACCATCTTAAACAACCGCATCGGAAAAATCATCGCCGTTTCTGTCCTGAAAAACAATCTTTCCAAATTGAATAAAAATGCCGCAAGCCTGACGAAGGAGGACGGTAAGGTCCTTGCCGAAAATATTGTGAAAGCTGTCTCACTGTTCGAGACTAAAGACGAGTCAAAGCTGATTAAAGCAGACCTGGAAAAATTGTTGGCGATGTTAGAATAATTAGGCCGAGGAGGGATGTATGGATAAACTGTTTGCCGAGCCGCTCTTTTATATCTTTTTCATTTACGGTATGAGCTTTATGGTGATGGCCAACATTATCATCGGTGGGATTACGAGCGCTACGTCGATTACGCTTGTTTCAACGTTCTATATGCTTGCTTTTTTCGGAGTCGCACACGGGATTTGTGAGCTGACCGACTGGGCGAGGATCATCGGTAAAACGCTCGGCAGGAGTGAAAATGTCTTTTTGCTCTATACGTCGCAAATTTTTTTAATTGTTTCCTTTGTTCTATTACTGCAGTTCGCAGTCAACCTCTTAACGTACAAATCCGAAAAAAAGGGCCTTGTCCGCGCAATCCCGGCCGTTCTTTTCGCTGCCTACCTGGCCGTCGTTTTTTACCTGGGGATTTCTAATATAAGCAAGATGGGTCTCATCGCACGATACAGCTTCGGATTTGCAGGGGCGGCGCTCAGCGCGATCATGCTCTTTCGACTTGGTGGCGCTATGAAGTCTCTGGGAAACCGGAAGCTCGTCCGGGGCCTCAATTTCGCCGGGGCTGGTTTCGGAGCCTACGCAGTCTTCGGAGGACTGATCGTAACCCCCGTTTTCGGGCTGCCGGTTCAGCTGTTCAGGGCTGCCTGCGCCGTTGTGATTGCAATCGCCTCTTACGCCATACTCGATGTCTTTAGGGTTGAGTAGGGAGCGGTCTCGCGCGTTTGGGGAGGACATCGCGGGTGAGAGAGGCCGTATCTCGCGCTGTTTCTGGTGCGGTTCAGCCCCATGCAGAGATGCACCGCCGACTCTATGAATCACGAACGACGTCTCTCCACAGCAGGGTATCCCCTCCTATCATTGTGGAGGGCCGAGAACGACCCTCTGCCAACGACGATCATTCCGCCATCATCTCTTCCCTGCGTTTGCAGGTCACACACTCGGTCATTTCTTCGCTCCCATCTTCCCAGCGGATGATCTTGATCCCCAGATTCCAGCACACCGGGCAGAGGATATAGAAGGACTCGCTGAATCCCCGCTCTTTGCTGAACCGAATTGTCGAATCGGCAGAGAAGATCATACTTATAATGATATCATTTTATGAGATGCTCGGTCGGGTGAAAAGCGGAGGAGCCGACAAACAAGAATAAAAAGGCAGGCCCTGAGCCTGCCGAGGAGAGAGGGTTCCGTGATGAAATCAAAAACCCTATTTATTCTTTTCCGAATCCGGACAACACATACCCGACGACAACGCCGAGCAGCGGGCCGATTGTTTCCTGGCGCAGAGTATTCAGGCTACCGAGTGTGACCAGCAGCGGCAGAATAAACACGACGGCCAGAAACTGGATCACCTTGTTGTTGATCGCCGCCTGCTGTTTGATGACAAGATACAAAACCCCGCCGAGACCTCCGGCCATGATAAGTACCGCAATCAAAGCAATCCACACCTGATACATGTTTTTTCCTCCAGAATAGATTTAATGGCGTAACGATATGCCGCCAGCCCTGCATCGTGCGTAACAGCAATTATAATAAACTGCCTGATGCTTGTCAAAGGTTCTATTCTCCCGAGAGGCCCTTTCATGGGACTGGCAACTTTCTTCAAAAGCGGGTACAATAAGCAACACATTTCCCGTTTATTTTTTTCAGCATGCTGGTATAATTGAACGAAGGAGCGGCATATCAACAAGGTCCTGTATTCATTCGGCCTGATCATCGCAGCCGGATACGTGTGGAGGTTTTTCGATCCCGGCGGGCTTGACCGTCACCGCGTGCGTCACGTGCTGAGCGTTACGGTTCTTCACATTTTCCTGCCCGCTCTTGCCTTCGGCCTCGTTGCCACGGCTCCTATTGACCGGAGCTTTGTTTCGATACCGCTCACTGCCGCAGGTGTCATTCTCGTGAGCACCGCGACTGCGTTGGTGATATATGCGCTGACGCCGCGGATCAGGAACATCCCGCGTCCAGCCTTTGGGGTAATGATTCTTGCAGCCTCTTACGGCAATGTGACCTATCTCGGTCTTCCGGTCATTGCCGAGATGCTCGGCACGGAGCACGCTTATGTGGCGATCTTGTACGACCTGCTGGCGTCAACGCCTATCCTGCTGACGGTCGGCGTGTTCATCTCGTCATGGTATGGCAGCGGCAAGTCCGTTTCGCTCGCGGCATCGCTTAGACGGGTGTTCATGCTTCCTCCGCTCTGGGGTGTGGCGGCCGGCATTGCGGTCCGGCTGGCCGGAGTGACCGTCCCGCAGTTGATTCTGGACACGGTGGAGCTCATGGGCAAGGCCGTGATCCCCATCATGACCTTCACGGTGGGGCTGGCGCTTGATTTCCGCGATGTGAAGAGGCTTCCGGTTGCTGTCCCTGCCCTTGCTATCAAGCTTTTGCTTGCGCCGGTCATCGCCTGGTGGATCGGATTGCGGCTCGGGATCAGCGGCGCTGCCCTCAAGGCGGTAACCATCGAGGGCGCCATGCCGGTCATGGTGTTGTCGCTCGTGATCGCCGACGAGTTCGATCTGGATGTGCCGCTGGCAGCGACCTGTATCGCGGTATCGACGGTGGCGCTGTTCTTCACCATGCCGGTGATGATGAAATTGCTATTTTGAGCAGCGAGCAAACGCCCTGCCACATGCGTTCTATACATCGGAGGGAATCCATGGGAGATAAACACGATCATGCACACAAGCATCACGAACACGGCCATCACGGCCGCGGCCACGAAGGGCATGAACACCACGGCCTAGTGGAGGTGACCCTGTTGCTTGAAGACGAGCATCTCGATGCGCTCGATGAGGTCGCCGACGAGATCAGCCGGGAGCTCAAGCAGCCCTGGGACCGCGGCGCAGTGGTGCGCCTTGCGCTGTCCGAGTTTTTCTCGCGGCGAGGGAAAATTACGTAAGGTAAAAACGGTCCCCTTGCGTCAAGCTGAGGGGCCTCCGGGGATGAGCTTATCATATGAGAAACGGTCCGTTTCCCAAGCCGCGTGCCTCTCTAAGTTAACCCGGCGGTGAGCCACAGGGAATTGCAAGATCAGAGTGAAAAATGTAGAATAGAGAGCGAACTTTCCCATTTTAATGTTCTTTTTTGCTTTTTAATTGGGAGCCCGTATGGCCTACTCGGTTGGAGGCAAGCAGTACTTTGTTGATATCCATGTGCACGGCGCGGAAAAGTACGACACCCGCACGAGGCGACAGGATGACATCCTTCAAGTGGCAAGCATCCACGGCCAGCGGGGAACATCCGCGCTTCTTCCAACAGTCTATCCCGGTCCCGTCGAACTCATGCGCGAGAATATGGCGGCTATCCGCAGAGCCATGTCGGTCCAGCGCGAGGGGGCCGCTATCCTCGGCATGCACCTTGAGGGCCCCTTCCTGAACCCACGGCAGGCGGGGTCTCTGGACGGTAAAAATTTTTCGGACCCGTCGGTTGAGACGTTCGCTCGGCTCATTGATGGCTTCGAAGACGTCATCAAGATCATTACGATCGCACCCGAACTGCCGGGCGCGCTGCGGCTCATCGAGCTCAGCCGGGAGAAAGGCTTCCTGGTGCAGATGGGCCACAGCGACGCGTCCTTTGAGCAGGCGGAAGAGGGAAAGCGAGCGGGGGCCACCGGCATTACGCACCTCTTCAATGCTATGCGGGGTTTTCACCACCGCGAGCCCGGGCTCGCCGGGTTTGGAATCATGGATGAGGACATCTACGTGGAGATCATCGCCGATATGGCGCATCTGCATCCGCAGAGCCTCAAGATGATCTTCGACATGAAATCTTCGGACAAAATCATTCTCATCTCCGACTCGGTCATGGGTCCCGGCTGGGGCAGCGGGCCCATACGGGGCGCGGGCGGCAGGCTGCTTGGCAGCGGCGTGGCCATGATGGACACGATAAAGAACCTGGTCACGCTTGGCGTCTCTCATGAGCGGGCCTGCCGGTTTGCCTCCGACAACCCGATGCGCTACTTGGGGATCACATCCCGAGCTTGAGCACACTGCTTTTTTACACAACAGGCGCGAAGGCTAGCACACCTGCGGGCTGCCAAGCGATGCGATACGTCTTCGCATAATCCTAAAAAGAGCATTTGGACGCAGATAAAATCGGATAAACGCGGATTAAGATAAGAAAAATAACCATTTTGTAATGAAAAAAAGACTCGCCTTGAT
>JBLMWN010000202.1:0-8682 GCA_050257255.1 Betaproteobacteria bacterium
CGCTGAATTCCGCGGAATAATACCATTCCCCGCGGATAAGGACGGTACCAGTATCCACGATAGAAGAAAAGATTTGCTTCAAGACGGATACAAAAACGAAAAGGTTACCTCTAGCTGAATTTTTCAATTACAGATTCGCTCCTATAATCTTCCATCGGGCCGGTAGGTCAAGTGGCATTCCATTATCGAATCCTGAAATTCTCCAGTACATACAATCAAAGTTCTAAAAACTTTTATCATCCGCAGCGCTATACTTACCTGTATGTAATAATATAGGCTCTAGAGCACACGCTTCATTAATCCTCCAAGATGTTTCCCGTCTTTATGTAGTCTCCTGATTTGTCAAATAAACTTAGTAAGCATGCAAGGGCATATCATCTGTGAAATCCCGAAATTTGCCGCTCGTACAACCAAAGTTCCCAAAACATTTACCACCCGCAGTGGCAGCCACCCGAACATTGCGAGCGGAAGCACGGTAACGGGGTTCTTAGAAGACGATGCCTATAGGGGAATTGGCAAACGGATCGATCTGAATCCCGGGACCGTCCATATGATCTGGAGGTGACATGGCTCTGACCATGAAGGGACGACTTACCGCAAATGCATTTCATATGAATACGAGTCTGCACGCTTGAAAGATTTTAAAGACCTTTTATCCGTGATTCTTTCCGCTCATTCCGAACCAAACTGCCAAAGATAATTACTTTCCGAAATATTGATTTTATGATATATTTGTGCCGCAATAATGATCCCTGTGACCTGCACGTTAGAGGAACGGCTTCCGTCAGGGCGCATATTGAATATATTGAATTTGGCGAGAGGCGATTACCAAACCAAATAGAAAGCAGCTATAATCGGCATGCAGCGTATCCAACTACATTCTATATCATAAGGAGGCTTAAATGAAGGCACGCAGGATATTGTTCATGGGTTTGATGATGTTCTTGTTCGTTTCGTCTGGAGCTCTCGCAGGTGATTTTGATTGGCTCCAGAATCTCAACATCAGGGCCGAAGCGGATCCATCGGGATTCAGGGCGGAGCTTTCGACGCGTTTTAAGATCGGCAACGCCGAGATCAATACTGTCATCGGCAACGTGGCTAAACCCGCGGACGCATACATGGTGCTCCGTCTGGCAGAAATGTCGCACCAGCCGACGGATTACGTCATCAAGCAATACCGGTCCGGCAGAGGCCAGGGGTGGGGTGTGATCGCAAAGAATCTTGGCATCAAGCCGGGATCACCGGAATTCCACGCCCTGAAGCGGGGGCACGATCTGCGCGGCAACGGTAACAGCGGCGGCCCGGGAAAGGGCAAAGGGAAAGGCAAGCATCGAAGGTAGACAGTGTAGGAACAGAAAGAAGTGAAGAACGTCATTTGAATCGTGCAGTGCAAGGTGCCTCTATTTTCCCGACAAACAGTTGCGGGTCTTAGAAGATCAATATGGCCAATCTGCCGAAGGATGCAAAGGATGCAATCGTTCGTCACGCTTGGCCATTTTTTTGAGAGGTGAGTGCTATAGAAAGAATAAGGATGATCAAATACAACTCTCTTCCTGTGCTTTTCATAAGTTGTATAGCGCTGTTATTCCTCATCTGCCGTTGCGACTCGAACTGTGTCGTAGCGTAAAAGGGCTATGCGGAGAAAAATCCTTTTTTTATTCTGGCCGGGTAATGCCGTTAATTGAGCCGCCCCGATGGGCAGAGCAGCGCATTTGCTGGCGCTGCTGGTTCTCTGCTATTATCGAGATACGGCCAAAAATGACGGTACCAATATAGCTCAGACTGGTAAGCCTTCCAGCCAGTAGTCTCGTAGTGAAACCAGAAGTAATTATACCCATGGCCTTCGTTTGCAAATAAATTTATTTGCTGCTGCAGATCTTTGTCGCTTCTTCCAACGTAGTGAGCGTTCTTGCCGTCACGTGATAATACGTAAACGCCTTTCCTGTTAGCATTGACTATGAAATTAACTAGAGCAAGCGAATATGGGCCTTTTAACGTCATAGACTGCCCCTCCTTCTCTGAGGCGGATTCAAAATAAGCACAAAAAAAGCCGCCAGAAGTGATCTTCGGCGGCTCGGCAAACATTGAGTTTGTGACTCTTTAGTCCCGTAGCTTTGCGTCCCAAGAGTTTCCCCTTGGTTTACCTTTATCGTGCTTTATATTTTTACCAAATCATAGCTAAGACTGAAGTAAAAGTCTGTGATTTAAATCACTGAGAGAATGACGTGTAAGCCGCGCCCACCTCAGGTCGTATCTGTTCTTATTGATATTATAAGATCAAGTGGCATGATACTCTGTCTTATAATCATGTCTGCTTCAGAGGGTCACAAAAACCACGCCCCTCACGCGTACATTGGATTCATGTGCATGTTTAAACTGGTATTCTGCATCTCCGACGCGGAGTCGATTCCTCTGAGAAATTCGGGGAACGCAGGCACCGATATCCATATACCGACGCCTCGCGGGCACAAAAAAAACAGGCTCAACTGAGCCTGCTCGATCGAACACTCATGTGCCGCATCACAGATTGGCGTTTCTCTCTCACCTCATCGCTTTGCTATTCAGATGATTCTCTGTCTCGGCCTGCTTGTCTTCACTAAAAGACCGTAATGCCGTTGTTCATCAAGACACCGGGTTTCTCTTCACTGATACTTCCCGCACACAGGCCAGTGGGCCGCGATCCGGGAATCCCCGTCTCAAAATAGGTAACACGATTCAGCACGGGTTCGGCTACCGAAATCACACCTCCTGCACTGGTACCGCGGACGCTCGCACAATCGGAAGCCGGTCCCAGATCAAAATACGTAATCCCGTTAAACAGAGGGATTTCCGCTTTGGTCGCGGTCATGCCGGATTCTGCATAGGCTACTCCAACGGTTAGAGCAAGTACCACTACCATCAAAACAGTTATCATGATCTTCATAATCCATCTCCTCTTTTCTTTGATTAAATACACTTCCTTAAAGCATTTGCCATATACCATCGCCGTCCGGTAACGGAAACGGCACATCTCGGGAGAAACAGCCCCTGTCAGGTGACCCTTTTTTTATCTGCGATCATAGTAGCCTCCTTTGGATTGTTCGTTGAGACCACATTACCAAATCAGTTGAAAACCTGTTATGACGTGCGTCATATTGCGCGTCATGTTCAGTCTGCGAAGGGACACAATGATTTTTCGATCATCACGGCTGCAGGACCATTCTTTTTCAGCTCCGAATGCAGCCAGCCAGGCCCTTTCCCGCACACTTCCCGTATCCCTGCCGGAGTTTTGATTAACGCAATATTTCAAGATATATTGTACTAAATAAAGAGGAGCCGGCAGGTGTTCCCTGCCGGCTCCTCGCGCTGTGCATAGCCGCTACCGTACATGTTGGGCCACTTTCTCGGCCTTCATCTCGAAGAGCTTCACATACTTCCCATAGCCGTCCTTCACCAAGTCCTCCTTCGGGATGAACCTGAGCGCCGCTGAATTCATGCAGTAGCGCAGGCCAGTGGGCTTTGGTCCGTCATCGAACACATGGCCCAGGTGCGAGTCTCCGTGTTTGCTCCGGACCTCGGTCCGGACCGCGAGGTACCACGTCCGGTCCTCCCTCGTCACAATGTTGCCGGGTTCGAGGGGCTTCGTGAAGCTCGGCCAACCCGTGCCGGAATCGTACTTGTCCAGCGAACTGAACAGCGGCTCGCCGGATACGACATCCACGTAGATGCCGGGTTTGTGGTTGTCCCAGTATTCATTCTTGAATGCCGGCTCGGTGCCGTTCTCCTGGGTCACCTTGTACTGCATCGCGGTCAGCCTTTTTTTCAGCTCCTCTTTGGATGGCTTCACGAACGCGTTCTCAGCAGCCATCGCAGTATGCATGGTATTCATAGGCTCATCCTTTCCCCAGACCTTTGCCAGATACTGGTCGCGGCCTGAATTGTAGCGGTAGAATTTGTACCGGATGGGATTCTTCTTCCAGTAGTCCTGATGGTATTCCTCGGCCCGGTAAAAAGGCCCGGCAGGAAGTATCTCGGTCACGATCGGCTTGTCAAAGCGTCCCGATTCCGCCAGCTTCTTTTTCGATTCCTCGGCAAGCCTCTTCTGCTCTTCGTTGTGATAGAAGATGGCCGACTTGTACGAAGGTCCGCGGTCTACAAACTGCCCGCCCGCATCAGTTGGATTGATCTGCCTCCAGAACACATCGAGGAGTTTTTCGTAGGTCACTTTTGCCGGATCATAGGTGATCTCCACTGATTCCATGTGGCCGGTGGTCTCGGAGGTCACTTCCTCATAGGTGGGATTGACCGTATGCCCGCCGGTGTAGCCTGATATGACCGCTTTTACCCCGTCCAGTTTTTCAAAAGGCGGAGTCATGCACCAGAAGCAGCCTCCCGCAAAGGTGGCCTTTTCAAGGTGCGGCATGCCTGCTCCGGATTGCGTGACCATGAGCGGCAGCACAAACAGCGTTCCGATTATGATTTTTGAAAACATTATCGTATCCTCTCTTTCTACTGTTAATTATACATCTAATGCAGAGAAAATCTGTCCTCTTTATCCTTTATCGTTTCTCCGTCTATACGGCTTTCCTATTGACTGACCAAAGGATAACTCAGGAAGATCACGGCATTGTCACGGGGAAATAAAGTGTTGGTCACGAATAAAAAGTAGGACTAAAGGCGGAATGTTTCGGCAGGGCCACGAGGTTATGACTGCACCCTGTGAACCGGCAGGCTGAATGTGAAGGCAGTCCCTCCGGGGACCGTACTCCTGACGTCGATGCCGCTTCCGTGGAGTTCCAGGATCCTCTTTGCGATGATAAGACCGAGCCCCGTTCCCGCGTTGCTGTCCCTGCGGCTTCGGTCCCTGAGATAATAGCGGTCGAATAAATGCGGAATATCTTCTGACGGGATGCCGGAGCCGGTGTCCGAAACCTGCACCTGTATTCGTTCGTTTTCGCGGGCGGCACTCACGCTGATAGAGCCGGCCCCCGGCGTGTATCGGATGGCGTTTTCAATGAGATTTCCGAGTACCCGTTCGCAGAGTCCGATATCGGCGAACACCAGGGGAAGATTGTTCTCGACGTTCATCCTGAGCGCGATCTTTTTTCCCTCCGCTGCAAGCTGGAACTTCTGCAGGATGTCCTGGATGAGTTCGTCAAGTGAGAATGGCTCGAAACGGACCTGAACATCCGGTGAATCCAGCTTCGCGAGCTCGAAGAGATCGGAGATCAGGCTCCCTAACTGGTTCGCGCGTTTGACGGCGGTCACGAGATGATTGCGACGCTCCTCGGCCGTCAATGCGCCTTCCTTCATGAGCACGGTCTCGAGATAGCCCTGGAGAGAGGTGAGCGGCGTTCGCAGGTCGTGTGTGATATTGGCCGTCAGTTCCCGCCGGTGCGCATCCGTTGCCTTAAGTTCCGTGATCTGCTGAACCATGCGTTCGGCCATTTGCTTGAAGATCATCCCGATCCTGTCGATCTCGTCCCCTGAACGGGCGGGAAAACCGTTCAGGAACCCCGGAGGCTCCGAGAAGTCGCTCTGTCGGAACGTCTCCATGGCAGAGGTGAGCTGCCGGAGCCGCCGCGTCATCCGGTTGAACAGAAGAAGCGCGGCCATCAGCACGAACAGCAGTCCGCCTGCCGCGGCCCCTATGCTGAGCCGGAGTATGTAACTGCCCCGGAGCATTTGGGCCTCCGTCTCGAACTCCTCGCCGCCCAGAATAATGTAGAGATACCCTTGGGTACGGCCATGGAGCGCTATCGGCGCAGCAGAAAATATTTTTTCCTGGTTGGGGTCGCGTGGGTCGTCTCCCAGGATGGGTAATGACGAGGTCTCGTTCAGCAGCCGTTTCACGGGCCCCAGCGATACCGACTGCCGCTTCACCTTACCGGGAGGTGCGGAGTATGCGAGGATCTTGCCGTCGGTATCGAGGAGGTAGACCTCTATGACGGGGTTGACGACCATGAGCATGTGAAAAATATTTCTCAGCGCTGTTTCATCGACCCGGCCGTTCTGGATCAGGATCTTTTCCGATACAAGGTGCTGCGCCAGGATACGGTTGAGCTTCTGGTTCACTTCCTGGAAATATAGCCGCGTGGTGTAGAGCGTCAAAAGGATGTACAGGACGCCGATCAACAGGAACAGCCCGAGCAGGACTGCGGCCAGCCTGGTATACAGGTTTTTGAACATCACGCTACCTCTTTTTAAAATCCGCGGCATCTGAAAACTTGTACCCGACCCCCCGGACACTCAAAATGTACCGGGGCTCCGAGGGATTTTTCTCTATCTTGGCCCTGAGTCGGTTTATGTGGGAATTGACCGTGTGTTCGTAGCCTTCATACCCGTAACCCCAGACAAGATTCAGCAGTTCCATGCGTGTATATACCCGTCCGGGGTGCCTGGCAAATTGGAGCAGGAGGTCGAATTCTTTGGCCGTCAATAATACTTCCTTGTCGTTGAGCAAGACCTTTCGCTTTTCCACGTCAATGACGAGGCTGTCCGCCCGGATCAGGTCCTGCGATCCCGGTAAAGCTTCCGCCTTGAGCGCTTCCACGCGACGGAACAAAGCCTTGACCCGCGCCAGGAGTTCCCGGATGCTGAACGGTTTAGTCAGATAGTCGTCCGCACCGATCTCGAGGCCGAGTACGCGGTCAAGCTCGGCAGATTTTGCCGTCAGCATCAGGATGGGCGTGTAGGCCGGTGCGGCCCTCACGCGCCTGCATATCTCCATGCCGTCGACACCGGGGAGCATCAGGTCCAGGATAATCAGTTCAAAGGGTTTCGCCAGGGCCTGTTCGAGACCGGAAGCGCCGTCGAAAGCCATGCTCACGTCGTATCCCGCGTCCTTCAGGTGGAGCTTCACCAGATGGGCGATATCTTTGTCGTCTTCAATGATAAGAATTCTGCGAGACATGCGTATCCGTTCCTCTAAAATAAGCTTATCATAAAACCAAATGACCGCAGCATGAGGAATACGCCTTGCCCCGGATAGTCCGGGTAATAGAGAGGATCACGACGTCTCGCTTTTAAGATATGCTATCATGGCAGAGGGCAAGAACATCTTGACTGCACGAAGACTCTTTAGTATCCTTGGAATGAGGAGATACTGGGCACGAGATCGCGGAATATTTGACTTCGGCCGTGATGGGTATCTCCGGAGTGGGAGGATGTTCGGGAAGAAGGAGAACCAGTGGTGGCTGCTTTGAAAAAGAGAAAACAACCCAATCTTTATCTGACTTCATACGTTCCCATGAACACACTCTTTATCATGCTGCTTACGGCCGCGCTCTTCTCTCTTCCAGGCTGCGCGAAGAAAGAAGCCCCGTCTGCCGTGGTCGGAAGCAAGGCGCCGCCTTTTACGCTGAAGAATATACAGGGCGGGAAGGTGAGCCTTTCCGGCTTTGCAGGCAAGGTTGTGCTCGTGGACTTCTGGGCCACGTGGTGCGCTCCCTGCAAGGCATCCACGGCGGAGCTGGAGAGGCTCCACCAGCAATATAAAGACAGGGGCGTGGTGGTCATCGGCATCAGCATGGATGCCGGCGGTTCTGCGGCCCGAAAGGTGAAGGATTTCGCCGAACAGCATCATCTTACCTACCTGATGCTGCTGGATAATGGGGAAACGAGCAAGATCTATGCCGTTCGCACTATTCCGGCCACGTTCATCCTCGACAGAAGTCACGTGATCGTGAAGATCTATCCCGGCTATCTGCCCGGCCTCGGCGAAAAAATATCCGGAGAGATCGAGAAACTCATCGCACAGAAAAAAGGTTGAGACGTCTCTCGCAAAGCCGCAAAGAGCGCAAAGGAAACCGCCTTGAATTTAAAGCCCAAATGATTTGGCTTTCTTTGCGAGCTTAGCGCCTTTGCGTGATAAGTTCTTCCCTGTTGAAAAGAATTTGATTCTTCCGTGGCTAAACCTGCAGCAATAATTTAAAATCTTTCCGCATTGCTCCTGTCGAGGCAGATGCCGGAAAAAACGAGGCCGGTCGCTCCGTCGATGCTGATGGCTGAGCCTTCTTTTACCAGGGTCCCCCCGATCAGCGCGAAGGCCCCGCCCCGCTCGTCAGTCCCGATAGTCATGTCAATACAGGCCACGACGGCGTTGATCCCGAACTTACGCGCCAGCACGGCGGCATGGGAGGTTACGCCGCCCGATGAAGTGATAATGCCGTTGATCACCGGCATGAGTGAAACATCATCGGTGCTCGCTGTGGTCCTGAGGAGGATGATGGGCAGGCCGGTCCGCCGGTGTGCTTGCAGAGCCTGGTCAGCTGACCGGGCAAAGGAGGCAGCGCCGCTCTGCGCCCCTCCGCTTGCGCCGATGCCTCTTCCGATGATCCGCGATTCCATGCGGCAGATCTCTTCGAAACGCGCCCGGGAACCTGCGCTGAACTCCATCCGCCGGCTCTGAAGCACGAAGATCGGCCTCGCACCGCCCTGCTCCCTGGTGTACGTCACCTCCACTTCCTGCGGCAGACCGCCCATGGCCTGTTCGATCTCCCTCGCCAGTTCCCGGTGAAGCCGGTACAGCTCAGGGTCCCGTTCTTCCAGGCTCTGCCGCCCGTCATGCGCTCGGTCCTTTGAAAGAGGGCGGTTCAACTGTTTCCCGTACACCAACTCGTCGCCGGTTGCGCGTTCCCTTGTCTCGCCGTAGATCTCCTCCGCATACGTAAAAGGATTCCGCGTGAAGAATACCGATGCTCC
>JBLMWN010000203.1:0-27173 GCA_050257255.1 Betaproteobacteria bacterium
AGCACTATGGACCAGGGTAAGGCACCTGACAAAGGTGCGGCAGAATCTGGTGCTGAAGGGTCGAGTGCCGAAGGCGCCAGCAAAGATTCGGATACTAAGATCGACCAAGGCGGGAACGTGCCGGTTGACAAAGCTCCGGCAGGACCTGCTACTGAAGGGTCTGGCGCTGGTGGCGAAAGTAAGGACACGGAAAGGTATAAATAAGATACTGACGTACAATTACCCGGGTCAATAGGTTCAGGTAATTTTTGCATAGCCGACAACTGCAGGGTAGGAGCAGTTCAAAAGATGGGAAATACGAAGTCCTTACTTCGAACAAGTGAATGGCTCCGTTTCATATCCGTGTTAAGAGCTGATTTGCTTCATCCGCAAATATTCGTGTCCACCTCGTCAACCCTCTCCGGTTCGTTAAATTGGCGTTCGCAGCAATGATAACGCATTCTCCACTATCTCTCATGCACCGCAGGGCAGACCCGGCACGACAGCCGGCGCCCATCTTCGATTCATCCACCTATTCACGAATTCACCTCTTAAACCAGTTCTATAGGATCATGCCAGGAGCATGGAATCTCGATGCTCAACATGATTCCCTCCGCGCCATGCGGCAGGTGTAGATGAGCGCCGGAGGGATGTTCCGGAAAACGATTTCCGATTCTACCCTCCTGAATAATCGACCGAGAATCGGCCTGAGCCTGAACCCCTTAAGGACAGAGACGGTATGCATGTACTGGATAAAAACACCTTCCTCATTGAGCAGCGGAAGGACTGCCTTGTTGAGCAGTTCGGCGAATCGCATGGACGAACAGGGCAAGGTCGATATGATGCAGTCAACGCTCCGCTTCGGAATGCCGAAGCGGGAAGAAAGGACGTGCGTCGCATCAAAGACGTCGTCGGGGACAATGAACACGTTGCGTCCAAGGAAGGCCTTCCGAAGATTATCATAAAAAAGAGCGTTCTTTTCGAAACAGATGAGGCTGCACGCGGGGTTCTTCCTCTGCAAGATTTCCCGGGTCACCGTACCGCTTGCGGCGCCGAACTCTACAATCAGCTTCGCGGATTCGAAGTGCACGGATTTCAGGAGACCGTTTACGCACGCGACGGAATCAGGCCCTATGGCCCCGATCTCTTTTCCGTTCCGCACGTATTGTTTCAGGAAGTTGAGGTATGCGCTATGCGACATGTGATGTCCCTGCCTGTCCCGATCGGGATAAGGAATGACAGATCGTTCGGCGGTATATGCGGTATATGCAGTATATAGTGAAGTATAACAGATTTCCGGACGAATCATCAGCGTCATCAAATCCGGATTTTCATCATGAGCCCAGCGGCATGGATGAAATATCCCCGCGCAGTTCCGGTTACTAATGGGACGCAGATCAACGCAGATGAACGCGGATGAGACGACCAAAAGTCTCATCTGGAGACCTGTCTGAGGGATGATTCCCGAATCACTACACGTTTTTCGAAATCCGTATCAATCCCTGTGAATCCATGGCCAAATGCTTCCGGGATCAAAATGTTGGAAGAACCATCGCTCTACTTCACCTCTTTGATCGATACGACGTTTTCATACATGGAGAAGACCGGGATTCTCCACCCGTATTTCCGAATCTTGACAAGCTTGCCCTTCATCCGGATGGCGTCGTTCTGAACCGTTCCGGAATTGAACTTGAACCGGTACTTGGCGTCATTATTGACATACGGACGCTCCTCGGTCGCGATCATGAACCTGCCATCCACCTTCGTCATCTGCGCATCGGTGATCCTGGTCTGGGTCGTATCCGGGATAAAGTAGCTGTACAGCGACAATAATATAAATGCAGCAATACCGTACAAGATCATTTTAGTTTTTAGTTTTTTAAATAATTCCGCCATTGATCACTCTCCCCGTTTACGACGAGTATATAGTCTATTGTTTCTTAAACCAGTATACCAGATATTAAACTAGGATGCTTCATTCTAGATTGTATAGGAATCAAAAGGCGTCGGGCCACGTCTTTGTAGGATATAAGATACGAATAGGAACCGTGCTCTTCGTATATTAATGAAACAGTACAGCAGTACGCCGCGGTTAACGCGAAATAAAAAAGCCCTTCGCCGTCTTTCGGGCAAAGGGCTTTCAATCAGCGTCAGCCGATCCCCTCTTGGAAAGGAGGAATTCACCGGGAGGTTACACGTTCTCCACCATCTCCCACACGCCGCAGGGACAGATACCGGCGCAGAAGCCGCAGCCGATGCACTTGCTTTCATCCACCACATACTCGTAGGTCCTATTCGGGAGTTTCTTTCTGCTGATCGCTCCGTAGTAGCACGTTTCCACGCACATGCCGCAGTCTCGGCAGGATCCGCAGCTCATGCAGCGGTCGGCCTCTTTCTTCGGAGAAAATTTGATGTCCGTCCGGCATACTGTCTCGTAATACTGGGTCTTGATCTTTTCGTAGGGAATGACCGTCCGCTCTTCGGGCACATAGCGGTAGTTCATGAGCTGCGCGTTGATCACGTCTGCAGCCACCTTGCCCGCTCCGATCGCATGGGTCACGAGGCCGGGCTTTGTCGCGTCGCCGATGGCGAAGACCTTCACATCCGAGGTCTGGCCCAGATCGTTCACGGTGATATAGCCGCGTTCGGTGTGGATCTCAACAGGCAAAAAGTCGAGCACCGGCTTCTCGCCGATGGATATGATGACCATGTCAGCGTCAAGTGACGTGCCGTCGGTGAAGTGGATCTTCTTCGCCTTCGCGTCGTACTTCTCGGTCGCCTTCGGGAACAGGATCCGCGTGCCTCGTTCTTTCGCCATCTGCTGCTCTTTTCCGAAAGAAGCAGGCTTCTGGATATCCACGCAGGTCACGCTTGATGCGCCGTGATCATAGGCCTGGCACGCGATGTCCATACCCACGTTGCCTGCGCCTATCACCACGACCTTCTTGCCCTTGAGGTTTCTCGGCTTGCCGAAGTTGATCTCTTTAAGATAATCAATGCCCGTTACCACGTCCTCGTGTCCGGGAAACGGAATGACACGGCCTTCATGGGCGCCGACTGCAATGACCACCACATCGTGACTCTTGTAGATGTTCTCGAACTTCTTCCTGTCCACCGCAACATTGGTATGGACATTTACGCCGATCTCGGCAAAGCGAGAGAGTTCTTTATCCAGTATCCTCTTGGGCAGACGCTCGCGCGGGATGCACATCTCCAGCTTTCCACCGATTTTTTCCGATGCTTCGAAAAGATCGACTGTGTGGCCCTTCAAGCCCAGCTGCCATGCTGCCGAAAGGCCGCCTGGCCCTCCGCCAATGACCGCGATTGAGTGGCCGGTCGATTTTGCCTTCTTCGGTGCCTTGAGATTGAGCGCAGCTGCGCCGTATTCCTTGATGTTGAGCGGTTCGTCAACCCTGCCTCGGGTGCAGTCGGTCATGCAGAGATTGGGACAAACCGTTCCGCAGACCGTCGCCGGAAGCGGGCTGTACTGGAGCACGAGCGCAAGCGCCTCTGCGGTCCTTCCCTGACGGATCAGGGTTGCCCGCTTGTGAGAGGGAATACGCGACGGACAGGCATACGCGCAGGGCGGAAGATACTTGTCGTTCTTCCAGACCGGCTTCCACCTGCGGTCCTCACCCGATGTAATATAAGGAAGGACCGAGCGGTCGTGAGTGAGGTAAGCGCCGAACATGCCGCCCTTGCCCACCTCCTTTTCCCACACGTTCAGACGGAACTCGGTGAGCCCCATCTTGAGCTTGCCCCTTATCTTTGCCTTCTCGGCCGGAGTATACGCGATGATCTTTTTCCAGGTGTTCATGTCCTTTGTCAGTTCTTCGTAATAGGACATGCGGTCGATGGCCGCAAGATAAGGTTTCATGTTCGTGGTGAGCCACTCCCAGTCCTGGGACGTGAGGTCCACGACGCGGACATCGTTCTTGCTGTACTCATCCTTGATCTTGCCGCGGAAGTAGATCGTACCACCGACCATGCCCACGCAGGGACGGTAGCCCAGGATGTTTTCGGGATCACGGGGATTCACGCCGCAGACCACGGCAATGCCGCCGGCCTTGAACTCGGCAAAGGAGTCGCCCACGCTCCGGAAGTACCAGGACTGGAGATCAGGAAAACGCGGGTTCTTCTTTGTCATCGTGTCGCAGCGCGCGCCGCCGCCGCCCTGGACATAGAGCCTGCCCTGGGCGCCCGCGTTATGCGCGCCGTTTGCCACGTCGCCCAGAACCGTGATGGTCGCCCCGCAGTTGAGCCAGCCCGTGTCATCGGACGAGGAGCCCTTGATAATGATCTCGGTGTTGTCCATGCCCATGCTTCCCACGCGCTGGCCGGCCGTGCCTTCGATGGTGACCTTGATCTTTTCGGTCCTCGGCCAGATGCGTCCGCCGATGCCGTGCTGGCCGTCGGCCTGGACGGTGATCTCTCTGGCGCCGTCCTTGATGGCTTTCTGGACCAGCTCTTCGAGATCTTTCGAAGAGACCCTCTTTGCGTTTACATTGCCCTGAATGATCATCGTTTCTACCTTTGCCTATTTTTAAACCACGGGTTTCGCACACGGTTTTAAACCGTGTCCATCCGTGGTTCCTTAACAAACATAAGAAATCTGCAGCCGGTCCGCGATCTCCTTGTCGTTCACGCCCAAAGCGTCGGACATCCCGATCGGGAGCTCCGTGCTCCTGCCCAGCGGAGCGAAGATCTTTCTGAGCTCCACATCGGCCGCCTTGAACACATCCACAACGCGCTCTGCAATCTTGTCCGGGTCGAGCCTGCGATAGAGCTTCGGATCCTGCGTGGTGATGCCGCGCGGGCACCTGCCGAGGTTGCAAACGTTGCAGCGGTTATACTCGTCTCCGAAGCATCCCGCGGCCGCCTGCATGATGTATTTGCCGATGTCCACGGCCGAAGCGCCGAGCATGATGAGCGCAGCCGCGTTCGCGGCGAGGTTGCCCCCTTTCCCAACGCCGCCTGCGGCGATGAGCGGGAGCTCATTCTGCTTGCCCTGCCTCACGAGGTCGAGGTAGCAATCTCTGATATTGGAAGCGATGGGATGGCCCATCTTGTCCAGGGACACGTTATAAGCAGCGCCGGTGCCGCCATCCTCGCCGTCGATGCAGAGCGCCGCTGCGTATGGGTTGCGGGCGAGGTTATTGAGCACGGCACGGGCCGTCTTGGTCCCTGAGATCTTCGGATAAACCGGCACGCGGAATCCCCAGGCCATGGACATGGACTGGATCATCTTCGCAACAGCCTCTTCGATAGAGTATTTCGTCTGATGTGTTGGCGGCGACGCCAGGTCGACGAACTGTGGCACGCCGCGGATCTTGGCGATGAGGCCGAGCACTTTGTACGCCTGCAGCAAACCGCCGTCGCCCGGCTTTGCGCCCTGGCCATACTTGATCTCAATCGCCGCGGGATCTTCGATCATGTCAGGAAGCGCATGAATGATCTCGTCCCATCCGAAGTAGCCTGACGCGATCTGGAGAATGAAATACTTGATGTAGCGCGATTTCAGAATGCTTGGGGGCATGCCGCCCTCGCCCGAGCACATCACTACGGGCAGGCCCTCAACTTCGTTGAGATACGTGATGCCCATGGCAAGGCCTTCCCACATGTGTGGCGAGAGCGCACCGATGGACATGCTGCCGATGCGGATCGGAAATATCTCGCGCACCGGCGGGATGAACGTGTGATTGCTGACGGTGAGCGTGTCGCCTTCCACCTTGAGCGGAAGCTGCTCTGCAGGAAGGTTTCTGCCCAGAAGCGTCCTGACGCGGAACTCATGGCGCCCCGCATCCAGGGCCGGATCCGTGAGCATCGAAATGCGCGTGAACTTGAGCTTGTCCAAGGTCGAGATTGACGGGTCGTTCCTTCGTCCTCCGCGCATGAACGGGATGCCGCCCTTGTTCTTATAGTGGTAGAGCTTGTGCTGGAAATTATATTCAGGAAAAATGGCGTCCGTGGGGCAGACGAGCGAACATGTGCCGCAGCCGATGCAGTAGCGGTCGATTTCCGGTACCTGGCGCACGACATGGGTCAGCCGCCGTGTGACCTTCGGTTCTGGAGTGGCTCCCTCGGAGCTCACCACGCGCTGGGTGTAGACCGTGGCCTCGATGGACTTCATGGGGCAGACTGCCGTGCAGCGGCCGCACCGCGTGCAGCGGTCCTCCCGCCACTGAATAATATAGGGAAGCTCTTTTATCGAGAGCTGATGGTTCTTGTCTAGCCGTGAAGCTGATTCCATACCTTAACCTCCCGCGCACCGGGCGCGATGATCACCATGTCGTACTTCATGGGGAAGATGTCTTTCGTCTTGTCCCTGCCCGGTATTGCGCTGTCCACGCCGCAAACCTCGGACATGAGCGCGTACTTGCCGGGCTTGCCGCCGACCGCGCCGGGCCGGAGCTTCTTCGAGTCGTGCACCATGAAGACCGAGCCGTCGGGCGTGAACCCGATCACGCAGTTCGGGCCGTCGATGCAGAGCTGCCGGAGGGATTTTTTCAAGAGCCGAAGCGCGGCAGCATCCGACCGTTTCCCGATCTCCGCGTCCTTCATCGGCGTGATCACATCTTTGTAATAATGAAGCGGATACCCGAGGGTCCGGTTCGTGTAGTGCAGGATGTGGGTAAAAACTTCGGAGTCGGAGTTGTAACCCATATACCCCGGATTGCCGCGGCCCGTGAGGAACTCGCGGATGGGCACGAAGGCCGTGTTCTCGCCGTTCGTCATCGTGGCATAGCCCTGAATGAAAAAGGGATGGCAGGCGTACAGATAAATCGCGTAGTTCGTGTTCTGCCTGCCCTGGGCCAGGACGACCTTCGCTTTGAGGCCGGACTTCTCAAGGCCAAAGAACTCGCCGAGCTGCAGGGGGTCGCCCACTTCCTTGAGCGTTAGTACGTCGGGGTAAAAAGAGAAGACGTAGAGCGATCCATCCGGCTCGCCCATCTGTCTCAGCGCGATCCGCGTTTGCATGAGCAGGTCTTCCTTCTCGCGAAGCGGTCTGTCCTTGTACGTGTCCGGGTAATCGTACACCTTCGCGAGATAATGTTCCCTGCGCTCGATGCCCGGTACGTTCTTGATGACCGGCGCCCAGGTAAACTGTTCCTTGAACCCGTGGGTCTTCATGTAGTCGTCCAGGTCCCGGAGCCCCTTGTTCGAGCAGATAGCCGACAACGTGGGATACTGCTTAAAGTCTGCGAACGGACCGGCCATGTCCTTAAGCATAAGCCCCAGGCCCGAGCCGTCGTGGCCTTCCTTCATAGTTTCGAGCGAGTGGATGTTCTCCATGGGGGAGATATAATCGCTCGACGTGATCGCACTCAAACGGCACATAATGTACTCCTCATGAAATAGCAAATCCAAAATCCAAATGCCAAATAATCTGTCAATTCAAAAGTTTCAATGTCTGAAACATTTGGGATTTCGTGCCTGATTTTTGAATGTTATTTGGAATGTGGCGACTGGGACTTGGATTTGTCGTTTCACACAGGTAAAAAAAGCCCCGTTTAAGGGGCTTTCGCGCGTCGGCAAACCATTGCCGACGAGTCCTAGTCGAATTATAATAAACCCGGTTGAGCTGAGATGTCAAGGAAAAATTGAGTTTTTCCTCATGAGTTGCATGATTTCGGCGTGCTTTCGCGCCTCCTGCGGAACTGTTCGATCAACCTGAGAACGGCGGGAGGGAAGAGTTTTATTATGCGGTGCGAAGGATGACCTCATCGAAAGGTACGAGGCAGGAATAGTCATAAAGGGTCGTCATAGCCTTGCTTTCCGTGGGTATTCCCTGTTCCTCCAAGACCGCAAGGGGATTCAATCCGCCCACAACCACGATGCCGACCTTATCGATGCCGACCGGAACTTCCAGGAGGGGCGTATTCGGACTGCCGATGAGCAGCAGACCGCGAATTCCCCGGTCCGCCATGACGCGGGCAAGTTTTTTCGCTTTGTCCATGCATACCACAGGGATCTCCCGAAAGCTGGCAAGGATCCTCCCCGGGCGACCCGCCGCCGCGCCAGATACGTCGGTCATCCTGCTTTTGATGAACACTTCGAGCGGATCCAGGGACGATCCGTCGTAGCTGATGAGCGACACAAACCTGCGCGGCCTGCCATTCAGCGTTTCGATGACCCCGCCAAAACGGGATGTAACGGGGATCCCCGCTTTGAGCAGAATCCCGTTGATCGTAACGCTGCACACCGTGCCTAGACCCACCATGCCCTTGGGGACAAGAGCCTCGCCTATTCTTTCTCCTTCATTGGCCATGCATACACGGTCGCTCATGACATAGGGCGACGAAAAAACTGCTCTGAGCAGCCCCATGGCGGTCCGAATTTTTTTTCTCGGAAAGTAAGAAATGTTGAGGATCACGTCGCCTTCCATGGCGGCCATATCCAGGGTTGTCAGGTAGGACAGCGTTTCGATCCTGCTGATCACAAATCCGATCTTCTCAGGAACGAGAGAATGTTTGAGCTCCTCCCTGCCTCGTGCCGTGATCTTTCTGCCTTCTTTGCCGAAGACCTCCGTATAGCCTTGCTCGTCGAGCATTTTCAGGTGATACCGCACGGTCCGTTCGGTGAGGTCCACGCCGTGGAGCTTCAACTGTTTCGCGAGCTCCCGCGAACCGACAACAGTTGGACGTTTGTCGAGTATGGCGAGGATTGCATGAAGGGTTTTGTTCATGGCCTCTGCTCCCTGGCTACAAAGAGGCCCGGATCACGTTTCCGGGTCGTGACCCGGGCCTGATACGCCGTCCGATCATTTCCTGTCAGACGAACAGAATCCGCTCTGCTTCTTTCATGTCCGATTCCATGACGTAGGGGATGCCCGTCACCTCGGCGGCTTCCTTGGTCAGGGAAACGATGTCGCCACGGTCGAGATATTTGAGCGAAAATTTCCGGGCGCCTGCCATGAACTGCTGAAGACCCAGCTTGAGGCGATCGGCAAACGTGTACAGAGCCACGGCGCCCCAGGGGATCCTCGCGAAGTCCTTGCCATACTTCGACTTGAGCGTCTCCGTCGTAATGAAGATCCGCTCCGGAACGTCGCCGTACTTCTTGATGTCAACGGGAAGCTTGTTCTCGTCGATCCACTTCTTGATGTTCTTGCCGACAAAGGCCGGGACCATGAGCGCCCTGCCCATGCAGACGGCCTTGAAGAAGGGCGCACCCAGGGCGAGGGCCTTGAACACATGGTCTTCGAGGGAGAACCCACCGGCAATGGCCATATCGGGGACGTACTTGCCTTTGGCCTTGAGCTGCGAGGCGAACTTGTAGGCCAGGGACTGGAGATAGATCGTCGGGATGCCCCACTCGTTCATCATGCGCCATGGGCTCATACCCGTGCCGCCGCCCGCGCCGTCAATCGTCAGCAGGTCGATCTCGGCGTCCGAGGCGAACCGGATGGCCCGAGCGAGGTCGGAAACGCGATACGCGCCGGTCTTGAGCGAAACGAACTTGGCCCCCGCGCTCCGGTACCGCCGCACGGTCTTCACAAAACTCTCCTGTTCCACCATGCCGAGACGCGAATGGCGCTCGAATTCCTTGAACTCCTCGTCCTCAAAAGCCTTGCGCACCGCCTGGTCCTCGGGATCGGGCAATACAATATAGCCGCGCCGCTTCAGCTCGTCGGCGCGTTCCAGGCTCCTCAACTTCACCTCTCCGCCGATGTTCTTGGCACCCTGGCCCCACTTGAGCTCGATGCAGTTCACGCCAAGTTTCTCGACGGCATATTCGGCGGAACGAAGACGCGTATCTTCCACGTTCTGCTGAAGGATGATCTCGCCCGCGCCGTTGTGCCATTCCTTGAAGCACTTCACGCGACGCTCGAGTTCGGGCGATCTCGACACTCCGGAGCTGGTGATCTCGGCCTTGGGGTCCATGCCCACAACGTTCTCGCCGATTACGACCATGATACCGGAGATCGCCGCGCCGATGGCAAGCCCGTCCCAGTTGTCCTTGGCTATGTCCGTTGATCCCAGGGCGCCGGTAAAGACCGGGATCGAAAGCTTTACCTTGTGCCTGCTACCCACTTCCACTTCTGTGGATACCGCGGGAAAGATCGCCTTGTCGGAATCTGCGGCAACCCCCACGGCACCGACGCAGGTGCCCTGGATATTCAGGTGCCTGTAGTCCACCGGATACTTCTTTGTCCCCCCAGCGGTGATTTTCCCAAAGGGGGCCGGATAAATAACTTCCCTGCCACGGTAAGCGGACTTGCCCACCTCGCAGGAGCCCGGGCATCCGTCAAGACAGACCGAACAGATGCCTGATTGGGGCGCCATGTCCTGTACCCTGTTTCGTGTTCCTGTAGCCGCGCTTGCATTTGGTGCTTTGTTCATGTTACCCTCCTATTAAGTAAAAGTGAATTTCTGAGCGCAATAATTCAGCATTTATTAATCAAGTGGGCAAAAAAAATGCGCTCGCATTTCGCCCTCGACCGACGGCTTTTCCGCGCCATGCACCGCTCACAACTCTTAGCCTCTACCAGACAACAAGAACGTGCGCCTCATCACCTCCTTCGTTCTTCCAGTGCGACGGAAATGACTCCTGAAGACGTATCACATCTCCGGCGCTGACCCGCTCTTCTTTTCCCTCGATAGTTACTGAAAGCGTGCCGTCAAGGACATACACCAGTTCCTCGTCCTTATGATAAAAGAAATGGCGATTCATGGCTGCCCCTGGAGGCAACGCCACGATCCGCAACGAGAGTTTATCTCCCGACGTTACCTCATACACCTTTGCATAATCCTCCCGCGCGGGCGGACGGGCGAATATCGTCTCTCTCCGGAGAAGCCAGGACGTTGCGGCCTTTTCCGCTCCGTGTTCGAGAAATTGGCCGGGATTGATGCCGAGCGCCCGGCATAGCTGGAGATAGGTGCCGAGCGAGGGACTCACTTGGTTGTTCTCAAGCTGTGAAAGGAAGCTGGGGGTGAGGTTGACCTTGTCTGCAAGCTCCTTCTGGCTCAGTCCGATCCGTATCCGCTCTTCCTTCAATTTGCCGCCGATGTCCGTCGCGGGTTCTTTCTTGAGCGACGTTATGGCCAGCGCATCGCCGCGAATCTCATACTGATGCGGCTTGAAAACCTCCCGGTCCTGCCTGCCCTCGAGCTTCAGCGCCTTGAGGGACAGAGTGTTCTTGCGCTTCGAGAGTTCGAACACAACCTGCGTGATGTGCCGCAGGTTCGCCTTGAACCGCTGGCTGTGGGCCTCCTTCTCCAGGATCCAGTACGCCACCGTACCGAGGTCGTACAGCCTCGGGCACATGTAGGTGAAGAAGCGGTGGGTGACATTCTCATCGCCCCACAGATCCTGCATGCCGGTGAGACTGTCGAACACGTAGCGCGCCCCCGGCGGTAGCTTGTCCTCGATGGCGTTGAGGGTCGCCGTAAACCGGTCTATGTCACGCGGGGCCTCGATCCTTACAACGCGGGAATCCGGTTTCTCATAAAACTTGAGGAAGGTATTGTCGTTCTTCCCCTTGCCCGACGTGAAACAGTCGATCAGCGTAAAATGCTCCGTCGACAGGATCGCCCTGAGGTCGCTCAACACGGTCTGGGGAGACCTGTTGAAACTCACATAGATCACTTTCTGGCTGTCCTTGAACGACTGCGAGATGAAATTCCGTATGAACGTGCTGTACGCAGTTCCTGCCTCTACTTCCCAGACAACATTATCACCGATGGAAAACCCGTCGATCAGGCTGTCGAGGCTGGGGACGCCGGAAGATATTTTATTGTTCGGTAACGGACTGCCGTTCGTCATGGGCCTTGCTAGGCAATGGATTGCCGATGGTTCGGCAGGCACTATTGTTGCTTTTTTGCAGGTTTCTGTCAAGAGAATTTTCTGTGATGTGAGATGAAAGGATTAGAAGGAAACGAGGAGCGCAACAACGGACGCTCCCCATAAAATATAATGCCTTAGTTGTAATCGTTTTTTTCTTAACCTGCTCGCCGAAACATCACTAAGTACATCGGGCCGTTCAAGGAGAAACGTCTCGAAGGACGTCGGGATCGCTGACCGGTTCAAGGCACGTTTCCCATTTACAGGGTATAACTCTCCCGTGGTCGGCGCCGTAAACGACTGCGACGTACATCCTTCCCGCGAGTGAGCGCGCCGTTCTCGCGAGCCCGCTGTCGGGCTGCGCCTCGACCGTAAGCTTGATCATGCGGAACCATGCGTCGAGGCCGCAAAAATAGGCCCCGGCGTGAACGCCGAGTTCTCGCGCCAGTGCTGCAAAAATCCGGAGCGACTGCTCAGCAGCTTTGCGGTATTCGTCCTTCCCAGTCAAAAGTGATAGTTTCAAAAGCAGCAGGATTGCCAGGGCATTGGCCGAAGGGTGCGGAATGTCTTCCATGCGTTTCATCCGCGCACCCAGGACCTCGCTCTCGGTATCGTAAAATCCGCCTTCCCGGCTGTCGAAAAACTTTTCAAGGCACGATGCCATGAGTTCATCGGCCAAGGTAAGGTAGCGCTCGTCGGCCGTTGCCTCATAACCGCAGCTCAGCGCATCGATGAGGTTGATGTAATCGTCGAGCACTGCGGGGACGTTTTCCGAGTGCAGCAGCCGGCCTTCCACCAGCCGTTCTCTCAGAATCCGCTCAAGACTTTTAATGCCGAAGGTCCTGATATCCCCATCACCCAGCACGGCATAGGCATGGAAATAGGCCGCAATGAGCATACCGTTCAATGACGTGTACAGCGTCCGGTCGATGAGCGGTGCCTGCCTGCGCTTCCGCAACGCAAGCAGTTTCTTCCGGCCGCTCTCGATGATGCGCTCAACGTCCGAAACGCCTTTGTCGAGACGGCCGGCGACTTCCCCCACGGAGTACGTCTCGAAAAGGACCTGCTTCGCAGGGTCATGGAGCATGCTCCCCCGCTCATGCAGCCAATAGACCGAGAGCACGGCATATTCCTGGGGATTGAGCACATTCCTGAATTCCTCGTCCGTCCAGGTAAAATAGCCGCCCTCGTCATCGGGCGTCACGTCGGCGTCCTGGCTTGCGAAGAATCCTCCTCCCGGGTCAGACAGGACCTCGCGCGTAAAGTCGATGATGCCCATCGCGATATCTCGAAAGCGTTCGTCGCCGAACACCGCATATCCGTCGAGGTAGTTCCTGAGGAGCCCCGCGTTATCGTCGGCCATCTTCTCGAAGTGCGGTACGATCCAGGCCTCGTCGACCGAATATCGGTGGAATCCTCCTCCCAAGTGGTCGCGAATCCCCCCGGCAGCCATGGCCTCGAGCGTCCTTTGGGCTGCTCGCCCCACGGCAGGATTCCCGCTCACGAGGGAGCGCCGGATCAGGAATTCAAGGGCGCCCGGCATGGGAAACTTGGGGGCCTTGCCGAACCCCCCGTTCGGCCTGTCGACGACGGCAAGCATGGCGCTCTCGGCATCCCGCATCAGGGATTCGCTCAGCTCGCTGGCGGGCAGGGGTTCCGGCCTGAGAATCTCCATGACGCGCCGGGAGTATTCCATTGCTTCACCCCGCTTGGTCTTAAAAAAATTGCTCACGCCCCTCAGCACGTTTTTGAACCCCGGCCTGCCCTGCCGGCTATCAGGCGGAAAATAGGTGCCGCCGTAAAAGGCCTGTTTGTCGGGCATCAGGAAGACCGAAAGCGGCCAGCCGCTTCCTCCTCCCATGGCCGCGACCGCCTGCTGGTACCTGCGGTCGATATCCGGCCGCTCATCGCGGTCGAGCTTGATATTGATGAAAAGCTCATTCATGAGCTGCGCAGTTTCTTCGTCCTCAAAGGACTCCTTTGCCATCACATGGCACCAGTGGCACCAGGCGGCTCCGGTACTGAGGAAAACGGGCTTGTCCTCCTGCCTCGCTTTCTCGAAAGCCTCCTCGGACCAGGGGTGCCAATCGATCTTCTGGTTCGCCGCGCTTCTGAGGTAAGCTGATTTTTCATTCGCCAGTCTGTTCATAGTTTCTTTCGCGTGCGGGCCGCGGATATACGATATAGGTCAGCACTATTTCTTCAGAAGGGCAAGCACTTCTTCATCACGGACATCGTGCCACTTCCTGTATGCTTCGGCAACGGCAAAGGGAAAGCCACTCCTGACATTGAGGCAGACCAACTCGTCGACATCAGGAAGAAGTTCGTTCACCGAGTATTCGGACCCTGTCGGTACGGCGGCAATGATCCTGGATGGGATGTTTCTTCGCACGTACCGAATCGCGGCTTTCAGCGTATATCCCGAGGCAAGACCGTCATCCACCACGACTGCGGTCCTTTTTCCAAGGGAGGGGAACGGCCTTCCCTCCCTGAACAACAGGTTACGCTGCTCGATGACTTTCCGCGTTTTCTCGATCTGCTGCTGGATCGCATCATCAGACAAGGCGAGCTGCCTGAGGAGCGGTTCGTTGAACAGAATACCGCCCTCGGGGTCCATGGCCCCGAAGCCGACTTCGGTATTGTATGGGACCTGGACCTTGCGCACGACGATCAAGTCCATGGGCAGATCCAGAACGTCCGCGATCTCGACGGCGACGGGAACGCCGCCGGCAGGAATCGCGAGTACCATTCCGTCGGATCTCCGGTACCGGCCGAGTTTTGCGGCGAGCAAGCGACCAGCCTCTGCACGGTCATTGAAGATCATCCGACGATCTCTCAGCTTGCTGTCTTCGATGAGAATACCCATGGGACACCACGTGTTCTCATTGGGAGGAAAACGCTCGGGCGGCAAGGAATGGAGAAACTCAGAACGTCTTTGGATCTTCAGGGGGGAGTGAAGCTTCATCAAAAGGCATCACGCCGAGATGGGTCATGACGGACTCGATATCCGAGAGGAGTTTTTGGTAATCGTATCCCGGCATCTCCTCGCGCAGGGCGCGTTCGGTCAGACGGTCGAAGGCATCGAAATCGAAGCCGCTGTTCAGCACATGTGAGCGGACGAGCACCGTATACAGCGTCTTCTCGTCATTCAGGTTCTCGCCCCCCCTGATCACCAGGCCTGCCTTTCTCGCCGGGTTTGCAATGTAGGCCTGCATGGCGCCTTCCAGCGCATCATAGAGCGTCGCAATCCCCGCCGCGATCTTGCCCTGACGAAGCCTTCGCTTTCCGCCCCGGATGTGAAGACGTGCGCGCAGAAACGGCCCCTCCACCGGTCCAAGCTTCTGTTCATCCATCAAACCAAAGTGCGGCATAACAACTCCCAAGGAACAACCAGCATTCATCGATCATCGTTGAATATGCATCCGTATCATGAGAGAGGGCATCCAGTCTCTCTTTAAAAGTATATCATACAGGGTGTAATGATGGCGTGCGGAAGGGGAAAAACGGCAGGTCCAAACTCGCATAAATGACGTGAGAGCCGCTCAGATGGCGGAGAAATAAGTGTAACCGCCCTTACCGATTCCCTCATGCGGTACATGGCCGGGTCGGCCTTGCTGAGAAGCGTTTCCACGTCATCGCCGTCGTTGGGATAGAGGCTGATGCCGATGCTCGCCGCGCCGATGGTGCATTCATTCTCCTTGAAAGAGGCATGATGTTTGAAAAGCCCGTCAAACGTTGCGAGATACGTATTTGGTTTCTTGGTTCCGGATTACTCGAATCAAGGGGACCAGGCCGGCGATGTGTAGTTTGCGTCGTTCGGCGTGATCCGTTCTATGTCCGTGCCGTCGGCGTTCATGATGTAGATGTTGGATTTCCCCTCTCGATTGGAACTGAACACGATCTGTCTGCCGGAAGGCGACCACGACGGATTCTCGTCGCTGCCCGGCCCGTTCGTGAGGACGCGGAAATCGGATCCGTCTGGGTTCACGGTCGCAATCTTGAACCGCCCATTAACCTGCGTCGAAAATACGATACGGTCGCCGCGGGGTGACCAGTTCGGGGAGGCATTGTAGCTTCCCTCGTAGGAAATTCGCCGGACATTGGTGCCGTCGGAACTCATGATGTACAGTTGTGGTGTCCCGGCCCTTCCCGACGTGAAGACGACCTCTCTGCCGTTCGGCGCATATGAGGGCGAGACGTTGTCAGATAACCCGTAAGTGAGACGATCCAGGTCGTTGCCGCTCCTGTTCATGGTATAGATCTCGGCGCTTCCGTCCTTGCTCAAGGCGAGAGCGATGCGTTTTCCGTCCGGCGACCAGGCGGGTGAGATATTGAGCCCCTGGCTACCCGATAGTTTCCACCGCTTGCCCGTCTCCATATCCAGCGCGAAGAGATCGGGATTCCTGTCGCGGTACGATACGTACAAGAGCACCTTACCGTCGGGGCCCCAAGCGGGAGAGAGACAAATGGAGCGGTCCGCCGTGATACGCATGGCGTTCTGACCGTCGTAGTCCATAACGTACAGTTCCTTTGACCGCGTTTTGTCCGAAACGTAGGCAATGCGGGTCCGCGCGATCCCCTTTTCACCGGTGTACTGGGCCACGATCTCGTCGGCAAAGGTATGTATCATGCGGCGGAAGGTTTCCTCGTTGCCGAAATAATCCTTGTTCGTGAGCCGCATCCCCGTTGCAGCGTCGTAGAGCTTGCCGGACAGCACGATGGTCTTGCTGTTCCTCTGGATCTTGGCCCACACCTCGCCGGTGAGCCCGAAGGTGCCGCCCCGCTTCCTGATTTCTTCCGACGGCTCCATGTTCCCCTTGACCGGGAGGTCCAGTTTCTTCGCATCCCTCACATCGAATATCTGCGATCGCCTCAGGTCCGCCTGCAGGACGTCAAGCGCCGTTGCGTGAAGGGCTGACCCGGTCTCATCGTAGATGTCTAGCACCGCTATCGGTATCTTCTTCGTCTCGCCTCGGACCACGCCGAGGTAGTACTGGGCGGCAGCGGGAACTGCCGTCAGCGTACAGATTGCTATGAGCGTTATGATGCGTTTCAGCATAATAATATTATTTTGGGTCCCAGGTCAGGGAAAAACCACGTCCTGTTAGCCTTGACCTTTGGCCCTTGTCCCTTCCTAAATTTACTCCTACTCTGTGAGATCGACGGTGAAGACTGCACGGTCTCTGTAGAAATCATCTGGCATTCGCGGAAAGGGGCTTGAAAGCAGGATAGCACGCCTCGCCGCTAAGTCAAAAATATCATTCCCGCTTGATTCTTGCAGCCGGACGTCACCGAACACTCTTCCCGATCGAAGGATTGTAAATTCAACTTTCGCCTTGGCCCCCTTGGCTACCGGCGGCGGATTCCAGTTACTCTCGATTATGTTTCGTATGTTGACCAGATAGTACGGAAACTTGAAGTCCTCGGGCCCGGCGCTTACAGCCACTCCACCTTCCGCCTTGCCTCCCGGTTTCGCCGACGAAGGGGGGACTGCTGGGGCAGGTGGAGCGGCCGCCCGTTCCGTCCGCGCCGTCTCCGGCTTCTCGGGCTTCGGCTTCTGCCGGGTGAACTCTGGAATGTCGCCCTTTGCCGGCGCCACTTTAGCCGGCTTCGCCTCTGCCTTTTTCACCTTCGGCTCGGCAGGAGGAGCAGGAGGAGCTTCTTCCTTCCGGGCCGGGGGCGCAGCTTCTTGAACGGGAGCCGGATGCGACTCCGCCGGCAGTCCCACGAGTTTCACTTGATAGAACGGCGGAATTTTCATCTTCGGTGTCATTGCCACATAGAGAAAGAGCGCGAGGGCAATAACGGCAGCGTGAAGAAAAAAAGAAAAGAAGACGGCAAGCTTAAGTTCATATCGGGACTGGCCGATCTTCTTGCCGAAGTGCTGCCTCATTTGCCGGTCTCGCCACCCGCCGCGGCTTCTGTCACCATGCCGAGCCGGTCGATGCCTGCCCGCTTCACAACGTCCATCACCTGCACCACAGCGCCATAGGGAGCGTCCCGGTCCGCGCGGAGATACACGTTGACAAGCGGCTTGGACTTGCGGATGGAATTGAGCACGTTCTTGAGACGGGAAATGTCGACCCGCTCTTTTTCGACGAACAATTCCCGGTTGCGGGTGACGGTGAGCACAATGCGGTCCTCGGGCTTGACCGTGTTGGCCTCTGACTTGGGAAGGTTCACATCAAGCCCTCTGCTCATCATGGGCGAGATGATCATGTAGAAGAAGAGCACGACAAGCAGCACGTCGATGAGCGGCACGAGGTTGATGTCGCGGATCATTCGCCGTTCCCGTCTCTCGAAGCTCATGATTTCCTCCGGAGCAGGTTCCGCTCGAGATAACTCAGGAACTCCATGGAAAAGGAATCCATCCGCGTGGCGATGCCGTTGATCTTCGCCGAAAAATAGTTATACGAAATTACGGCGGGAATTGCTACGAACAGCCCCATCGAGGTGTTGATAAGCGCGGCGGCGAGCCCCGGCGCCAGGGCCGCGATATCGCCCGCGCCTTTCAGCCCGATTCCGTAGAAGGCGTCCATGATGCCCCAGACCGTGGCCAGGAGTCCCAGGAGCGGCCCCACCGTGCCGGTCGTGCCGAGAAACGGGAGGTAGCGTTCCAGGTACATGACTTCGTCCTGCGTGGTGATCTTGAGCGAGCGCTCGATCTCCTGGGAAATGAGCGGCCGCTCCTCGTCAGTCACCTTGCCGTCAGGCAGGTTCTTGATGATGGACTCGGCCTCACGGTACCCCTCGACAAAAAGCGTGGAAAGAGGGCTGAACTTTGTCATCTCGGCATTCCGTAAAAGATCCTCAATGTTCTTGGTCTTCCGGAACGCCGACAGAAAGGCATGGGATTCTTTCTCAGCCTTGCGCAGAAACTGGTACTTGAGCAGGATCATGGCCCAGGAGACGACTGAAAAACCCATGAGGATGGTCACGATCCCCCTGCCGACCCATCCGGTCTCGCCCAACAGACCAATCACTCCTGTGCCCAGGCCGGGCACCGCACTTATTGCGAGCATTATGATACCTCCGATTGTTTTTTTAACCACAGAGGACGCAGAGAAATGCGTTTTGACAGATTAAAATCTATGAGATCTGTGCAATCTGCGGACACTGTTTCTTTGTTTTTTTCAAGTTTGAATAGAATGCCTGGCTTAATCAATATGTTTTTTTGTTTTCCCTCGGCGTCCTCTGCGGTAAATAGATTTTTACACGTTCCTCGTTTTTTTTAAAGCGTCGCTATTACCTTCCCCATATCCCTTATGTCATACCCGCCCATAGAGATGATCCGGTCCTGAAACTCCTTATCCTCGCGGATGATTCCGAGCAGGGCCTGCAGCAGGGGCGCGTCATAAAATTTCCCCGGTACCGCCAGATCGTATCGCTCCTGGGCCACCGGAATGAAATCCAGCTCCAGCGCCTGGGCCGCGGAGAGCACTGCGAGTCCGGTATCGGCCGCTCCCGAGAGTACGGCGGCAGCCACAGCCATGTGCGTAAACTCCTCGTGATCATACCCTTTTACATCCTTCGGGTCAATCCTAAATCTCTTAAGGTTCAGATCCGTAAGGAGCCGGGTGCCTGCGCCGGCCTGGCGGTTCACAAAGACCACGCTATCGCGCGCAAGGTCCTCGAACCCTTTGATGCCCTTGGGGTTCCCCTTCGGAACAATGAACCCTTGAGTTCGGTACACAAGGTTCACCAGTACGATTTTGGCATCGGGAAGCAGCTTCCGAATATAGCTGACGTTGTACTCACCCGTCTCTTCATCGAGCAGATGTGTTCCCGCGAGATGGGCCTCTCCGCGTTGGAGCGCCAGGAGCCCTCCCATACTGCCCACGTGCGCTGACGAAAGGGACAGATCGGGATGCTTTTTCTTGAGGAAGTTGCCGAGCACGTCGAGGGCATTATCGTGAGAGCCGATGCAGACGATGGTGTTCTCGATTTCACGAACAGGCCGCAGGAGTTCCACGGTCACGTCCTGTCCGGCGGCGATCCCTTCGCTCTCGGCGGGAACGCGGATGATGCCGTCAGCGCGCACGAGCGACATGAGCGCGCCCGCACCTCTTGTCACCGGGGTGACGATCATGTTGCCGGACACGTTCCCCATCTTCACGCGGATGAACTCTTCCTGCCCGAGTATGGACGCCACCTGCCTGCTGAGCTTCGCCGTGATCGTTTCCGGACCAGGCGCTTTCAGCCCGAGCAAAGAGAAGATCAGGGGTTTTACGAAGAGGTTGAAGGTGAGGGCGGCAGAGACGGGGTAGCCGGGGATGCCGATCACCGCCTTCCCCTTTACGATCCCGAGGATCACGGGTTTGCCGGGTTTGATGGCAACGCCGTGAACGACGACCGCGCCAAGGTCCGCGATGACATCTGATGTAAAATCTTCCCTGCCTGCCGACGAGCCTGCGTTGATCACGACCATATCGGAGTCCGCAAGCGCATCAAGAATAGTTTTGCGGAGTAGCCCGGCGTCGTCCTTGATGATATTCTTCCGCACTGTGTTGGCGCCATACTCCGTAGCCATGGCCGAAAGCATTGTCGAGTTGAAGTCAATGATGTCGCCTTTTTCAAGGTCGCTGCCCGGCTCCACGAGTTCCGTTCCTGTGGGGATAACCGAGACGACAGGTCTTCGGCGCACCATGGCCGAGGTATGACCGCTTGCGATCATGGCCGCCATGTCAACGGGTCGCACAACATGGTTCTCGGGAATGATAAGCTCTGTGGCAACGATGTCCTCGCCGACCAGCCGAACGTGCTGCCACGGTGTAGCGGGTTTCAAAATCTCGATCTCCGCTTCCGAGATCTTCTCCACGTCCTCAATCATGATAACGGCATTGAAACCGTCAGGTATGGGGTCGCCGGTGTCGATGAACACCGTCTGTTCAGGTATGCGGAGCCGCTTGGGCTTCGTCTCGGAAGCACCGAAGGTATCGATGAACCGTACTGCAACGCCGTCCATGGCAGCGGAATGATAGAAGGGGGAAGAAACCTTTGCTATCACCGCCTCGGACGTAACCCGGCCCAAGGCGTCTCCCACGGGAATGCGCTCACCCGCGAGCGGCCCGCCGATGTTCGCAGCCTTCAACACGTCGTGGTATTTCTGAATCGCATCAGCGAGCGGCTGGTTGTCAAGATATTTTTTTTGTTTGAATGACATATCACATTTAAATTTATAAACAGAACAAGGGCGGTTTTCCTTTTTTTAGAACAATCTCACTTCAACTTCTTCGCCGGCCTCGATCCCGATTTTATTGCTCGGCACGACTACCGTACCCACGGCCTTTACGAGCGTACTGATAAGGCCCGATGCACCGAACACAGGGCGCGCCCAGAGACCTTCATCATTCTTTTCGACCGTTACCCGAACATGGTCTTCGCGTCCGGGGCTCGACGCAATGCTGCGGGCAAGCCGTGCCTTTAGCGTGCGAAAGGGTGACAGACCCTCGAGGGCGGGATGCGGCACTTCACCGCTCAGACGGATCAGAACCGGTTTTACGAATAGTTCGAAGCAGATGCTGACCGCCACCGGATGGCCGGGCAGGCCGAATACCGGGACCTGCCCATGCGATGTTTCAGCCACGCCGATGATGAGCGGTTTGCCGGGCTTGATCGAAACGCCGTGCACGAGCACTCCCGGTTGCCCCATGTCGTTGATCACCTTTGCTGTGAGGTCGGCGGTGCCGACCGAGCTCCCTCCTGTCATGAGCACGGCGCGGCAATCCTTGATCGATGCTGCGAGCGTCTCTTTCAGGCGGGTATACTCATCAGGGATGATGCCTTTCTTCACCGGCGCGCAGCCTGCCTGCGAGATCAGGCCTTCCAGATTGTAGGAATTGCTGTCACGAATCTGACCGGGAGCAGGAACGCGGTCAGCAGGAACGATTTCGTTACCCGTGGATATGATGGCAACCTTCGGTTTTTCGAATACGGTGATCCGCGTGATGCCGATCCCGGCAAGGGCGGCCATGTCCTGCGGCCTCATCCGGTGCCCACGGTTCAGGATGACCTCTCCCTTTTTGATGTCGTCACCGGCCTGGACCATATTCTCAAGCGGCGCAACGGGTTTCACCACTTCAACGCCGGTACTGTCAACAGGCTGGGTATGCTCGAACATCACCACTGCATCGGCGCCCGTTGGCAGCGCACCCCCGGTGGCGATCTTCATGGCCTCGCCTTTGGCGATGTCGCGTCCGGGCATGGCTCCCATGGGGATGTCACCTATGACAGTGAGGAGAGCCGGCCGCGATTCGGCAGAGCCGAAGGTGTCCGCGCTCCGGACTGCGTAGCCGTCCATCGTGGAACGGTTGAACTCGGGAAGGTCCTCGGGAGATGCGATGTCCCCGGCCAAAACTCTGCCGAGGGCATTGCTGATAGAAATCTCTTCGGAGGAGAGCGGGGGGAGACTAAAGCGCTTATCAAGTATTTGAAGCGCCTCTTCCCGCGTCACGACACCGGAACGGCCGAGCATATCCTTAACGGTCATTGCGATCGGCCTCCGGCTGAAATGGTGATTTGAACCCTGATGAGTGCAGCCCTGCCCGAACCGTATTCAATCTGCAGTCCGCTGTTCCGCTTCTCATTACTTCCCCGCTGCCTTTGCCTTGATCTTGCGGATGCTCGAAGCCGCACGCATGCCTGCGACGGCCCCTTCGCCCGCGGCCGTCACGATCTGCATCCCGCCGCAGGTGCAATCGCCGGCGGCGAACACGCCGTCGAGGTTCATCCGCTGATGTTTGTCCACGATCAGACAGCCACGGTCATCGGTCATGCCTCCCGCCTTCAGGATGAGCTGTGAAATAGGCGTGGAGCCCATGGCAATAAATACACCCTCGAGCGGTAGCACGGTTTCCGCGCCGTTCCGGCTGATCCTGAGACCGGTGACCAGTTCATCGCCGATAACTGCGTGAATTTTCGATACCGGGAGAATATCCACGTTCGGCTTGGATTTGAGACGATCCATAACCGTCGCCACGATGTCAAGTTCCTTGTGGGGGACCATGGTGACCTTCTCAGCAAGGTCGGCTAGGTGAAGCGCCTCTTCGGCGGCCTCATCGTCCGACCCGACGACGGCCACTTTTCTACCCTTGAAAAAATTGCCGTCACAGGTTGCGCAGTAGGAAACGCCTTTGCCGAGGAATTCCTTGGCGCCGGGCACCTCCAGTTTCTTTCTGGCCACACCGATCGAGATGATCACGGCGTACGCTTCATAGACCTCGTCACGCGTGCGCACCCGCTTGACATCTCCCTGCAGTTCCATGTCCACCACTTCCACGGGGTAGACGATTGTCGCGCCGAACTTCTCTGCCTGCTTCGCCATGATCTGCGTAAGGTCCATGCCGTTGATAGACTCATGACCGGGATAGTTCTCGATGTGGGCGATCTTGGCTGTATAGCCGCCGACAAAATCTTTTTCGAGCACCACGCACTTCTGGCCTGCTCTTCCGAGATAAAGCGCAGCGGTGAGCCCCGCGGGACCCGAACCGATGATTATTGCGTCATAGAATTGCGCCATTTCCGCACCCTCCTTGATGTTGGTAACTTCTCCATTTTATCCAAGAGCCCGTGACAAGTCAACACCGTAAAAAAGCGTGAAACGGGGTGGCCGGTGGAAACTGGGGTCCCTCTGTATGGGCTACGGCATACCCGGTCATGAGCGTGAGGTTCGTTCACTGTGGGAGTAACTCTGGCAGATTAGGGCCTCCCGTCGATAAAAAGAGCTTCCGCGCTTGCACGAGGCATCGCGTATCGTGTATAGTGCGGTTGAACGAGGAGGGCTCATGAATCGAGAGAAGATTATTGAGGCGATACAGGCGGCATCGAACGGAACCCGGCTGAGCTGCGAGAAGGCCCACGAGCTGTCAAGAACGCTGGGCGTCTCGCTGCAGGAGATCGGGGCGCTCTGCAACGAATTACACATAAAAATTTCTGCATGTCAGCTTGGCTGTTTTTAATTGGCTGCGTGCGCGGCATTTTTGCCGGAAGGAGGGGGGGAACGGGAACACGATTATGGCACGTCCCGTTCGGAGTCAATCCTGAAACCGGGCATGCTGAAGGTATTGCGGTAACAGGTCACCCTGTTCTTTCCCAGCTCCTTTGAGCGGTAGAGGGCAATGTCAGCTTCATGGATCAGTTCCGGGGTGGTCTTCATGCTGCCCTCTTGCATCGTCGCGACGCCAAGGCTGACCGTCACCTTTTCGTAGGGGTGGGCCACCTTCACCGTGAAGGGATATTCCTCGACGGATTTCCGCACGCGCTCGGCTACCGCCAATGCTTCATCAACCTCAGTCTCCGCAAGAAGGATGGAAAATTCTTCTCCGCCGTAGCGGAAGCACGCGTCCGTACTGCCGGTTCTGCACGCTGCCTTGAGCAGGGGGCCTATCTGCGCGATCAGCCTGCTTCCTTCGAGATGGCCGTAACGGTCATTGATGCGCTTGAAATCGTCGATATCGATCATGATGAAGGAGAACTCCCTGCCGGTGCGCAGTTTTCTCCGGATTTCCTCTTCCAGCTTCTCGATCAGCACGCGGTAGTTGAGCAGTCCCGTCAGTTCGTCGACGCGGGAAAGTTCGAGCGTCTTCTTGAAGAGCTCGGCTTTCTCCAGACCGGCTGAGATGAGATGGGACAGGGTCCGCAGCAAATCGAAGTCCTCGACCCGGAACGCGGCAGTTTTGGAGTGGCTAAATCCCATTACGCCGACGATGCGATTCTCGTCTTTAAGCGGTATGCCCACGTAGCTTCCCTGCTCCTTGCGCTCGTCGGGGTGGTGAAGAAAGCTCTCGAACAGCGCGGTATCATCAAGGAACAGCGGTTCGCCGCCGGCTGCAATTGCGCCGGGCGCTCCATTGTCGAAAAAGATGGAATCCGTCATTCTGGACTGAAGGAGCGGGTTGTGAAGATAGATCGGTTCCAGACCGGTCAAGTCCTTTTTGACGATATACACGGACGCGTCTTCAAAGTTAATGGTCTTTCCGATGGTGGCAATGATTTTCTGGATAAGCTCGGTGGGCTCCAGCTCTGAAGCAATGATCCGTCCTACTTCATAGAAGAGGTGCGTCTCGGTAAGTTTTCGGTAAAAAAGGGTCTTAAAATCTCGCTCAGGAGCAGTCTCTTTGCCCTTTTTTTGTGTTGGCCTTTTCGGTTTAGGCATGCCCCACCTGCGCGGTTTCTGAAATCCGTTTTTCTAAATCAGTACTATATCACATTTTTCTTTTTTAAACCACAAATGTTTTTCCATTTTTATGTTTACACAATATTGCACAAAAACCCTCCACAACCATAATCGCAAGAACGTTCTGGACATCCTCCAGCATGTCAATAAACGGTACACTTGGAAATATGCCCCGTTGGGAATGATCTGCCCAACGGGCTCGCCAATTACTTCGACGCTGCTCATGAATTGTACGCCGGACCCGTTACAGAGCGCCAACCGAGTGAGCTTCCGTCTTGAAGATAAGGTGCCGGTCTTTGCGGTCCACGACGACCCGCGATCCTTCCTTCACTTCCCCTGAGAGTATCGTCGCAGCAAGCGGATTCAAGATATCCCGCTGGATCACGCGCTTGAGCGGCCGTGCGCCGTAGACAAGGTCGAAACCTTCTTCCGCCATCAGTTCCTTCGCGCCTTCAGTGAGCTCAATTTCGATCTTCTTATCTTCCAGCCGTTTCCGGACCTGTCCGACCTGGATCTCAACGATCTTTTTCAGGACCTCTGCATCAAGGGGATGGAAGATGATTGTATCGTCAACCCGGTTCAGGAACTCGGGCCTGAAGTGCTGGCGCATGGCCTCCGTGACCCGTCGCCGCATCTCTTCCTCATCGTTCTGAAGGTCCTGGATGTACTGGCTGCCGATGTTCGACGTCATGATGACCACCGTGTTCTTGAAATCCACGGTCCGTCCCTGTCCGTCGGTCAGCCTGCCGTCATCGAGGAGTTGGAGCATCACATTGAAAACCTCGGGGTGCGCTTTCTCGATCTCGTCGAAGAGGATGACAGAATACGGCCTCCGCCTGACCGCCTCAGTGAGCTGACCGCCTTCCTCGTAGCCCACATATCCCGGAGGGGCGCCGATTAGCCGGGAGACGGTGTGCCGTTCCTGGTATTCCGACATATCGATGCGGATCATGGCCTGTTCATCGTCGAACAGAAACTCGGCCAGCGCCCGGGCAAGTTCGGTCTTGCCCACGCCTGTCGGCCCCATGAAGATGAAACTGCCGATCGGCCGGTTCGGGTCCTGGATTCCCGCACGTGCCCTGCGCACGGCATCGGATACGGCGGTGATGGCGTCATCCTGTCCAACCACACGCATACGCAGACGGTCTTCCATGTGCAGAAGCTTCTGCATCTCGCCCTCGAGCATCTTGGCAACCGGAATGCCCGTCCACTTGGACACGATCTCGGCCACGTCCTCTTCGTCGACCTCTTCTTTCAAGATCTTCGTCTGGGCCTGCACGGCGGCGAGCTTTGCTGACTCGGCATCGAGCTGTTTCTGGAGTTCAAGGAGCCTGCCGTACCGCAATTCCGCTGCGCGCCCCAGATTACCCTCTCTCTCGGCCTTTTCAGCGTCAATCCTGGCTTGTTCGATCTGCTCCTTGATGGATCGTATCTTCTGGATCCCCTCTTTCTCGGACTGCCATTGAGCCCTAAGACCGCTTCGCTTTTCAGAAAGCTCTGCTATCTCCTTCTCAATCTTCGCCAGCCGTTCGCGTGATGCGGGGTCCTGCTCTTTCTTTACCGCCTCACGCTCGATCTCGAGCTGCCTGATTCTCCGCTCAACCTCATCGAGTTCCGTGGGCATGCTGTCAATCTCCATACGCAGCCGCGACGCAGCCTCGTCGATCAAGTCGATGGCCTTGTCCGGCAAAAAGCGGTCCGCTATGTACCGGTGTGATAAGATTGCGGCGCTCACGAGCGCGGAGTCCTTGATCTTGACGCCGTGGTGAATCTCATAGCGTTCCTTCAGACCCCGCAAGATTGAGATGGTGTCTTCCACCGACGGCTCTCTCACGATCACGGGCTGAAACCGCCGTTCAAGGGCCGGATCCTTTTCGATGTGTTTGCGGTATTCATTCAGCGTCGTGGCCCCGACGCACCGGAGCTCGCCGCGTGCGAGCGCCGGTTTCAGCATGTTCGACGCGTCCATGGAACCTTCCGCGGCTCCTGCACCGACCACCGTATGCAGCTCGTCGATGAAGAGGATCACCTCGCCGCTCGCTTCGGTAACTTCCTTGAGTACGGCCTTCAGCCGGTCCTCGAACTCGCCCCGATATTTGGCACCGGCAATAAGGGCTCCCATATCGAGGGCCACGACACGTTTGTTTTTGAGTCCTTCAGGAAAAACACCGCTAACCACCCTCACACCTAGCCCCTCCGCGATCGCTGTATATCCTACGCCGGGCACTCCGATAAT
>JBLMWN010000204.1:0-3498 GCA_050257255.1 Betaproteobacteria bacterium
GGAGCTTTGTCAACCGGGACGTTCCCGCCTTGGTCGATCTTTGTATCCGAATCTCCGCTGACGCCTCCTGCGCCTGACCCTTCAGCTTCAGGTGCTGCCTGCATCTGGTTGACCGTAGCCCGATCCGGATCAAGAATGATATGCGAGAGATCATCGTTGCGGATCATTTTGTCGCTCGTATCATCGGTCCCCGTCATGTTGTCCTCTGCATAGACCAACCCAAATGCAAGAACAACCATCATCCCCATCATGAACAAAAGGATTTTTTTCATAGGTACCGCCTTTTCTTTTTGCAAATGGAGCTATCTGATTTAACTATATCGCTGCACGGGTGATTGTCAAGAAGCTGCGAAATTCATATGCAACTACGGTATTACAATTGCCATGGTGAGCGTGGACGGCGAAAGGGATTGGCCTCTCAGCAAGAAGGGAATTAAATCCTGCTTCTACGTCGAACTTGTGCGGACATTGACACCGCTGCACTCTTTTGTTACTCTGTATCGCAATGAAAGAATCACGCCGAGTGAGAGGTGTGTGTGAATATGACTGTATTGACCGGGGACAAAAGATCACTACGAAAGGCGTTATTCATAGCCGCCGTCATTGCCATGGCGCTCGTTGTCGCCTTAACAGTCGTTTATGCAGGAGTACATGCCGATCTGTTGCCTGTCAGAAGATCTGATGTGCCCGCAATGCCTGAGCCGGACCCCCTTAGCACAAAACTTCCGGCCAAGGGGAAGTTCCTCGTTGCCAGCCGCAACCTTGCCGATCCCCGGTTTCAGGAGACCGTCGTCCTGCTTATCGATTACGGAACCGGAGGCGCGACAGGTATCATTATCAACCGACCCACGAAGGTGCCGCTTGCCGAGCTGCTCCCGTCCGAGCCGGGTCTCAAGGAGCGGGCCGACGTCGTCTACTACGGCGGGCCTGTCGAAGGCCATCGGATGCTGATGCTCATCCGGTCCGGGGAAAAGCCGGAAGAGTCAGGCCGCGTGTTCGGCGACGTGTATGTCAGTGCGAGCAAGAACACGCTGGAGCGCATGATCGGCACGCACAAGACAGCGAAGCAGTTTCGGGTGTATGCAGGGTATGCGGGATGGTTGCCGGGGCAGCTTGACAGAGAAGTGTCTAGGGGCGACTGGTATATCATCAGCGCCGATGCAGGCTCGATTTTCGAAAAGAAGTCATCCGAAATATGGCGCGAGCTCTTTCGTCGAGGCTCTGCCATCCAGGTATGGCATCAGGACGGCAGCAGATCAGGCCTGAAAATGACCGTTCTTACACAAAACCGTCCGTCAGGGACTGGTGTGGGCTCAAGCAATCAAGTTATTCACGAATGACTGAATGTGGTCCCCGGTCCCGCCGCTGCCGCATGTGTGCAGAGAGCTGTTGCTGCGGTGCTATACGCTATACTTTGGGACCTGTATCGCGATGAGGTGAAAGATTACCTCTAGTCTCATCACTGAATACCTAGGTACCATATGACTTACAGTGCTATTTTATGTTGCCTTGACAATAACCAGTGCGGTGATACTATAAAAATAGGAAGTGTATTTCAAGAAGTGTATTTCAAAATGAAAAGAGGCGATGGTTTATGAAGGTCATGATGACTGTTTTGATGGTAGTGGTGCTTGCTCTCACAGTTGGAATAGCCTATGCAGAATCAGGCATGACCGCGGCGGAAATGTATAATGGGATTACGTATTTTGAACTGGGACCGACTCCTGATTGTGCGAGCGTCTATGGCGCCGGTGCAGGCGGGGCGATTCCGGAAGCGCAACCTGTGCTCTTGAATGGTGTTACCCAGTTTGAACTGGGGATTCACGGATCGCGGCCCACAGGCTTGTGTGCGGGAAGAGTCAGTGAAGAGAAGCCCAGTGCCTGGATAAACAACGGCATTACACTCTTTGACTGAAGATAGAAAGGCCGAGAGAGAGGATCATCTGAATAGCTTAAAGCGATGAAGTGAGAGGGAGCCCAATCGGTGATACGTAACAAGAGGTTCGATCGAGCAGGTTGAGTTTAGCCTGCTTTTTTTGTGCCCGTGGTGTGCCGGTATAAAGATTCCGACTCCTGCGTTCTTTCGGTAGTTTTTAAGAGGGATCAACTTCACGTTGGCACAGAAAACAACTCTTATGGACATCGTGGGTAGCTCGCGCTCAAAGGGTGTGGGCAGGATATTGCGCCAAGGGAATACTGGTCAGCGGAAGACCGCCCCCTGCGTGGCGCCATGGTTGGTTGCCTCGTCGTAATGCCTTTCGTCATCGTTCAGCTTGTTCATTCGGGTGCGGGAGAGGATCCGCACTGCCCGGTCCAGTTCGGTACAGGTCTGCGCAGGGGGCATTTCGGATACAGCGCGGGAAAGTTCGGCCGCTGCCTCTACCGCCATGTCGCGGTGTCCATTTTCGTGCATGATGAGTTTCTTTATATAGTAGTCCCATTTTTCCGCTAGTGTCCGGGGCGCATCCTCCGTCCCCGTCCATTTGGGATAGCGAAAAACAATGTCAACGATCACCTGGAATGAATCGGCGCTACAGGTCTGCGTGCCAGTGTTATAGCCGTAATTCCACTTCACATGCCAGCTGGTAACGGACTCGTATTTCTTCCCGTCTTCCCAGGTGATACCTTTTCGTCTTAAATCGCACAGCACGTCGTTTTCGCAGCTCCCATGGACATCGTAGTATTCGTATCGTTCGGTAACCAGCGGTGGAAGGGCGACCGTCTTTTTCTGGAGGGGCAGATTCTTCTCGACGCTTGCAACAATGAATGAGTCATCACAGGCTGATGCCCTTACGGCCACCATCGCAAAGATAAGGCACACAAAAAATGGCGCTTTCTTTATTTTCATTCTTCGAACTCCTGACGAAGCATTCGATTTACTGCGTGCCCTCACCAGCGGTAGGCAGGTCTTGGTATGCGGTGAGCCCGATGGCCGGACAAATCTTGATCCAGCATCGTGTGTAAATAGTACAACTTTCGGGCTCCGGTTTCAACAGAAAAAAGGGAACGCGGAAAGGGCGGGCGACGTCTCGCGCCGGGGTCAGCGAGGGGAGGAGATTATCCAAACCAACATTTCTTTGCGACCGGATTCGCGTGTCTCAAGAAACTGCACAACTCGCAAGCTGTCATAATATTAGATTCCTAATGATGGTTCAGACTGACGCTTGTCGATCTTTCAGAAAAAACGAACTATGAGATCGGCGATAATCTCGATCAGCAATGAATTCCATACTTTCCTTTCGTACCACTTTCAATGTTTTGATTTGACTCGCTCACATCATTTAGATACACTTTAATTGTCAAGTATCTGTTTAACCGTGCAGCTGCCCGGCTAAGAGGATACTTGACAATTAAAGTGTATCTAAATGATGTGAGCGAGTCAAATCAAAACATTGAAAGTATTGAATCCATTGCTGATCGAGATTATCGCCGATCTCATAGTTCGTTTTTTCTGAAAGATCGACAAGCGTCAGTCTGAACCATCATTAGGAATCTAAT
>JBLMWN010000205.1:0-4076 GCA_050257255.1 Betaproteobacteria bacterium
CAGAAGGTGCAGCCCGATTCGTGGAGCGGCTTGTCGAGCGCCGTCGACACCTCCGTCGTGATGCCGCGGCCCATGAAATCGAGTACGTTCGTCCCCTGCTCTTTGCAGACCCGAACGCACCGGCCGCAGAGGATGCAATAGTTGTTGTCGATGGTGATGAAGGGACTCCGATCGTTCAGCGGGTAATTGAAGCTCTTCCTGCCGAAGGACGATTCCTGAATTTTCAGATCACCTGCGTACCGCTGGAGATCGCAGCTGCCGGCCTTGGGGCAGGTCATGCAGTCCAGGGGGTGGAACGAAAGAACCAGGTCGGTCACGAACTTCCGGATCTCCTCCACCTTCGGGGTGCTGGTCTGGACCTTCATGCCTTCCTTGGTCCGGGTCGTGCATCCCGTCACAGGGGTCTTCATACCCTCGATTTCCACCATGCACATACGGCAGGCGCCCACGCCGCGAAGCTCCTTGATGTGGCACAAGTTGGGGATATGTATCCCCACCGTCGCCGCGGCATCGACGAGGGTCATCCCCTCGGGAACGGACACGGCCTTGCCGTCAATTTCCATGTTCACCATCTTGCTCATGACATCCTCCGGATCGATCTAAGTTAAAAAAACTTATACTCCTACGCACTCCTCTTCATAGACGTAGGCTGGTTTCGGGGCTGGCTTAAGACGCGGAACCTCTGCAGGTGCACGCAACGCCGCGTCGCTCGGTATATAGACCGCACCCTCGGGACAGACTGCAAGGCATTCTCCGCAATGGGTACAGCGTTTTTGCCGGATGCGGAAAGGCATGAATCCGGTCTTGTAGGTTTCCATCGTCTGCCCTTCGATGCCGGCCGAGGGGCACACCGCCTGGCATTTGCCGCACATCGTGCACTTGTCGGCGTTTATTTCATAGGTGACCAGGGACTTGCACTCATGATCGTCGCAGATGCCCTTCACGTGCCGGCAGAGATCCTCAGCGTGGATGACGAGGAACTCATACAGGATGTCAGCGTGGTCCTTGCCCTTTTTGCACATGCTGCCGTCCTTGACGTCCCTCGCAATGCGCCGCAGGAGCGCAACGTGGCGGCTCTCCCCTTTCCCCGCCTGGATGGTCTCAAGAATCTGGATTGCATCGTAGAGGCCAAGCTTGCAGGGGTGGCACTTCGAGCACATGCCGTTTTTCGATTCGTCGGTGTAGAACTGCTTGAGGGTGTTCTTCGTTTGGTTAACCGGGCATTTGATCTCATTCGTGGACATAGTTTTTTCTCCTCTCGATCACGATGGCTTTTGTAGGGCATACCGAGTAACAGGCCTTGCACTTGGTGCAATAGTCCTGGTCGATCGAAAACTTATTGCGCAGTTCAACCACGGCGTCAAAGGCGCAGGCCTGTTTGCACAAGCCGCAGAGTATGCAGTGCTCCGGAAGGATGCGGAACGACCCCAGGCCCTGGCAGCGCTTCGCTCGGCAATAGTTGTCGCGGATGTGTTCCTCGTATTCCTCGCGGAAATACTTGATGGTGGAGAGCACAGGATTCGGTGCGCTGTTGCCGAGGCCGCACAGGGAGCCCGAGACGACCATCTGCCCCATCTTCTCAAGCCGCTCGATGTCGCCTTCTTCGCCTTTCCCCGTCGTAATCCTGTCGAGGATTTCGTACATCTGCCAGGTGCCGACACGGCAGGGCGGGCACTTGCCGCAGGACTCGCTCTTGGTAAAGGAAAGGAAGTACTTTGCCACGTCCACCATGCAATCGTCTTCGTCCAGCACCACCATGCCGCCCGAGCCCATGATCGATCCGACGCTGGCCAGCGTATCGAAGTCCGCGGGCATGTCGAGGAACTGGGCCGGGATGCAGCCGCCCGAGGGGCCGCCGGTCTGGACGGCCTTGAACTTTTTGTCCGGGTTCAGCATGCCGCCGCCGATGTCGAAGATAATCTCCCGGAGCGTGATGCCCATGGGAACTTCGATGAGTCCCGTGTTCTTGATCTTGCCCGTCAGGGCAAAGACTTTCGTGCCTTTCGATTTCTCCGTTCCGATGGACGTATAATAGTCGAGCCCCTTCGTGATAATGGTAGGCACATTCGCGAAGGTTTCCACATTGTTCAGGTTCGTGGGCATGCCCCAGAGACCCCCTGCGGCTTCCGAAAGCCTCGGAGGCCTCGGACGCGGCATGCCGCGCTCACCTTCGATCGAGGCCACGAGCGCCGTCGACTCACCGCAGACAAATGCCCCGGCGCCTTCCTTGACCTCCAGGGTGAAATCGAGACCGCTGCCCAAAATGTTCTTCCCGAGCAGGCCCAGTTCCCCGGCCTGCCTGATGGCGATGCCGAGGTTCTTGACCGCGAGAGGATACTCGTGCCTCACGTAGATATACCCGTACTGAGCGCCGATGGCATAGGCATTGATGAGCATGCCTTCGATAACGGAATGGGGGTCTCCCTCCATGAGAGACCGGTCCATAAACGCACCCGGGTCGCCTTCGTCTCCGTTGCACACGACGGCTTTGATTCTCGCGCCCGATTTCTTCGTATGCTCCCACTTGAGGCCTGCGGGGAATCCCGCGCCGCCCCGCCCCCGAAGACCGGATTTCTTGACGATATCGATGACTTCGTCCGGTTTCATCTCGGAGAGGACCTTTGCCAAGCCGGTATAGCCTTCTTCCCGGATCGTGTCGTAAATATTGCAGGGATCCACGAGCCCGTTCCGCTGGAGCGCCACGCGTTTCTGTTTTTTGTAGAACGGAATGTCCTGCATTGCCGCATTGGGATCGGCGAGCGAGTCCTCGCGGTAAAGCTGTTTCCGGTAGGGTATCCCGCGAAGTACGGAGTCGGAGAACAGCACGGGGATGTCGCTCTCCTTTACCTTCTGGTAGAAGGTCTCCTGCGGTTCCTGGATTACGACCGGACCTCGCTGGCAGAATCCCTGGCAGCCGGTCTTGACGATCTCGAGTTCGACCTGCTTAGCAGCTGCTTCTTGCTCGAATTTCTTGATAAGTTTGTTGGAGCCCGACGCCTGGCAAGCCGTGCCGCAGCAGACCCGGACACGGTGGGTGTCCTTGCCCGCGTGCTCCTGCTTCAGTCTGGCGCGAAGAGCATCAAGTTCGGCTACGCTGTTCAGTCGGTTAAACGTGAGTTCCATGTTCACTCCTGGCCATCGAAATAATGTCTTCCACCATTCTGGGTGTGAGTTCGCCGTAGAGATCCTGATCATTCACGGTGGCTACCGGCGCCAGGGCGCAGCATCCGACGCAACCCACAGTCTCGAGAGTAACCGAGAGGTCCTTCGTCGTCTCGCCTTCCTTGATCCCCAGTTTATTCTCCATTTCGTTCAGAACAGCCTTGGCCCCGCGGACGTGACAGGCCGTTCCCATGCAAACCTTGACCACATTTTTACCCCGCGGCTTGAAATGAAAATGTTTATAGAAGGAAGCAACGCCATAAACAGTCGTCAACGACATGGAAAGACGCTCGGCAATCATTTTCATTGCCTCTTCCGGCAGATATCCTATTTTTTCCTGAACCCTCTGGAGTACGGCAATGAGTACGCCCCTCTGTCCAGAGGCAGCATCGAGGACGGAATCAACCTTCTGAATATCGTCTTGCTGAAGCACTTGAATGACCCCCTTCTTAGCCTGGATAAATATAAATAATAACAATAAATTACAAAAGTAAACTTATTACGTTACAAATATACCTATTTATGTTACTAATTGTAATTAGCCAACTAGATGTTATTTATAATAATTATTGAGCGACCATATTAGCGAGTGCTGTTTAAAAAAGCAAGAAAAAATGCTATAAAAAAATCTCATATAATAATTATTATTGTCTATTTTCATAAAGGTCCAAAATTACCTTTTTACCCACTAACATTCAAGTTGGAAGCATACCCTCTTTCTCTCTAATGAGCTATGATTTCCGTCATAATTCAGGACGATTATGATTTCCCCGGCCTGCCATCTCCAGCTACCGCCGCGTGCCGTAAATCCCACCACCTGCACCCGCACTAACGCATAGTAAGCGTCGGGTTACAGGCTGGATCGAAGGCTATTATAAAGAGAGCCTCAACTCCTACTCCGGATCTCCGCTAAC
>JBLMWN010000206.1:0-5678 GCA_050257255.1 Betaproteobacteria bacterium
ATCACCCAACAGGTGAGTCGCGATTTAATCTAAAGATTTTGTTTTATCTGCGTAATCTGCGTTCATCCGCGTCCAACTGCCGTTTTCAGGTAGAAAGGCCCCGCCGTTCATGCTCGTGAATCTCCATTATCCAGGGACCGGAGTGAAGTAAGTAAAAATAGAGACATTACTCAACAAAAACGGAGGGCATTTCACTGTCCTCCGTTTTTTTGCGGCCAGCCGGTCGACTTCGCATTGAATGATGGTAAGCAAAAAAACTGATATGTCCGTCACCGGAGACCTTGAGTCGTGAAGCACGTGGAATCCGGTTACAATCACCCATTGTTCACATTATGCATCTATTGGCTTGATTTTTCAAGGTTATCATGTTATTTTGCTATTCATGAACGCGAGATGTGCAGAAAGGTAACAAGGGAGCAGTCTATGCGACGAGATATCTGGATATTTTTGTTCTCCATCGGCCTCTTGCTGTTCAACTGGCCGTTGCTCAGCATTTTTAAATACAGCATGGCGACCTATCTGTTCGTCATCTGGCTGCTCTTCATCATTCTTATTTTTGTTGCCTCGAAATTCTCGAAAAGAGAGGACGGCGGCGGCTAATTGTTTTCTCCCTGGGTCTTACTTACCATCATTCTCTTCTATCTGCTCCTGCTCTTCTCGGTCGCCTATTTCGCGGAACGGAAAGAGCTGCAGGGAAGAAGTCTGGTTTCAAACCCGTATATCTACTCGCTTTCGCTGGCCGTGTACTGCACGTCGTGGACCTTCTACGGCAGCGTGGGGAAGGCGGCGAACGCCGGCCTGAGCTTCCTCACAATCTATGTGGGACCCACGCTCATGGCGGCGCTCTGGTGGGTCGTGCTCCGGAAGATCGTTTATCTCTCCAAGGAAAACAGGATCACCACGATTGCGGATTTCATCTCCTCGCGATACGGCAAATCACTGGGGCTTTCGATTCTCGTGACGCTCGTAGCGGTCGTCGGCATCACCCCCTACCTCGGCCTGCAGCTCAAGGCCATCATGACGTCGTTCTCCCTGCTCTCGGGCAGGCCCGAGGGTAGCCACTTCGCAGGCTGGTTCATCTCGCTCCTCCTCGGGATCTTCGCCGTGATCTTCGGCGCCCGGCGGCTTGACGCCTCGGAACGGCACGGCGGCCTTGTCTTTGCCGTGGCCTTCGAGTCGGCCTTCAAACTCATCGCGTTCCTCCTTGTCGGCGTCTTCGTGACCTATGGGCTCTTTAGCGGCTTCGGGGACATCTTCGGAAGGATCAAGGCCGGACCGTACGCGTCCCTCATGACCATCGGCAGCGATTCGCCGGTGGGCTTTTTTGAATGGATGTCTCTTACGTTTCTATCCATGATGGCAATCCTGTTCCTGCCCCGCCAGTTCCACGTGTCCGTGGTGGAGAATTATTCGGTGGACCATATCAAGAAGGCCATGTGGCTCTTCCCGCTCTACCTGTTCATGATCAATATCTTTGTGCTGCCCATTGCGTACGGCGGACTCCTTCTCGGAGAGATTCAGTCGAGCGCCGACTATTTCGTGCTCAGCATCCCGATGCACTACGGGCAGTCTCTCCTTGCGCTCATGGTGTTCATCGGCGGCTTCTCGGCCGCCACGGCCATGATCATCGTCGAGTCCCTGGCCTTGAGCACCATGGTGATGAACAGCTTCGTTATGCCCGCGCTCTGGGACCTGAGCGCGATCAGGAACTTCCATGCCGTGATCCTTAATACCAAACGGCTGGTCATCCTGGGATGTGTGTTTCTCGGCTACGCCTTTGCCGTATACATTGGAGAGTTCTACAGCCTGGTGGACATCGGCCTCAAGTCGTTCGAGGCCGTCACCATCTTTGCACCCTCCATCCTGCTCGGCCTCTACTGGAAGGGGGGGAACAAGAAAGGCGCCATTGCCGGGATCATCGCGGGGTTCAGCGTCTGGATCTATACGCTCCTCATTCCCGCGCTTATGCGCGCCGGCATCATCCAGACGGGCGGCTTCATGGCGGCGATCTTCAACTCCACGCTTTTGAAACCCACGGCGCTCTTCGGGCTGGAAGGACTGGATCGCTGGAGCCACTCCCTGTTCTGGGGCATGTTCCTGAACGTATGCTTCTATGTCGGGGTCTCGATCTTTACCCGCCAGTCCGACGCCGAGACGCACCAGGCCATCGTGTTCGTGGATTCTTTTACTCCGCTCCCGCTTGCGCCGTCCCACCGGCCGGCAAACATTGCCGAGGTAGAGGATATCCTCGAACAGTACATCGGCCCGATGGAGGCGCGCGAAGCAGTCGATGTCTTTTTGAAGAAGCACGGCCTGAACCGGGAGACGTTGTCCGGTGAATGGCTCCTGAAGCTCCGTCATGAAGCCGAGCGCGTTCTCTCGGGCGCCCTCGGCACATCCATCAGCAGACTGGTGTTCCAGGACCGGATGGTCCTGACCCACGACGAAGCGCTGCGCGTTTCCAACTCGATCCAACAGATATCGCGGAGCCTCCGGCTGTCGCGGCAGGAGCTTGCCGAAGCGAACCGGCAGCTTGCCATGCTCAAGGAATTCAGTGAAAATATCATCGAGAGCCTTCCGCTCGGCGTGGCCACGCTTGACGAGTCGCTGCGCGTAAAGTACTGGAACAGCGGCATGGAGCTGATAACGGGCGTGGAGAAGTCCGACGCCCTTGAAGCGGACGCCTCGCTGCTGCTCACGTGTCTGGAGCCCCGGCTCTTCTCCCCGCAGATACACGAGGGAGAGATCACCTGTAAAAGAAACTTCGATCCGCAGATCATCCTGAAGGGTTATGTGAGCAGGCTCACGGGCGCGCAGAAGGGATATGTGCTCGTACTCGAGGACATCACGGAAAAGAAAAAGATCGAAGAGGAGCTCTTCCGCGCGACCAAACACGCAAGCGTCGGCAGGCTCGCGGCCGGCGTTGCCCACGAGATCGGAAACCCCCTCGCATCCATCTCGTCGCTTGTCCAGGAACTTCAGATCGAGGAGCTGACCCCCTTCGTCAAGGGGTCGCTTTCCACGATCAACCAGCATGTGCACCGCATTGCGCGGATCGTCCGGAACCTCGGCGATTTCGCCCGTCTCTATCCCCGCCAGAAGGTCCCGACGAGCCTCAAGGACATTCTGGAGAACACGCTGAATCTTGTACGATACGACAAGAATTTCCGCAAGATCGAGATCCACACGGACGTCCAGGATACGCCGGCGCTCAAGATCGACCCGGACCAGATCCAGCAGGTGTTTCTGAACCTGATCCTGAATGCGCGGGACGCCATGCCCGAGGGCGGGAGCCTCGATATATCGATAAGGCAGTCCGACGGCAACATCGAGATGCGGTTCGCGGACACGGGATGCGGCATCGATCCCGAGGTCAGGGACAAGGTCTTTGATCCCTTCTTCAGCACCAAGGGGCCGGCCAAGGGAACGGGTCTGGGCCTTTCCATCTGCTACAGCATCGTCAAGGACCACGGAGGCACGATCGAGATAGACTCGGATCAGGACAAAGGGACGCGGTTCACGATCAGGATACCGGTCGAGGCGTAGGGATGTTCAATCCGCAGATTACACAGAAAAAACAGAGGTACGAAAGCAGGGGCAATAGTCCGCAGATTACGCAGATTGCGCAGATTGATCATGGAGAAAAATGAAAACCTTGGGCAATGAAATAAAAGAGTCTGCTGAAAAAGTCCCGAGGACCTATGCCCTGATTGGCGCAGCTATGGAAGTCCATCGGCAGTTAGGGTGTGAATTTTTGGAAGGTGTCTATCAAGAGGCGTTAGCAATAGAGTTGACTGCCGAAGAGGTGCCGTATCGGCGTGAGGTGGAATTGCCGATATTCTACAAAAGGCAGAGGCTTAATACATCATATCGCGCTGATTTTATTTGCTACGATTCTGTCATTGTCGAGATCAAGGCATTGTCGAAGCTGGGTAAGGTTGAAGAAGCGCAGATCATTAATTACCTGAAGGCGACGGGCTGCAGGGTGGGTGTGCTCCTGAATTTCGGGTCTTCATCACTCGAGTATAGACGCTTCGCTTTTAACAAATCTGCGCAATCTGCGTAATCTGGGGATAAGAATAAAAACGAGGGTGTGATGTCGAAGAGCATTTTGATTGTCGAAGACGAAGAAACCCTGCGCGAGTCGATCAAGCGGATTTTCATCAAGGAGGGTTTCACCGTCGACGGAGCGGAATCCGCAGAGAAGGGGCTCGCGCTCCTCGATGCAAACGTCTACGACGTGATCATCTCGGATATCATCCTGCCGGGCATGGACGGGATCGAGATGCTCGTTAAGGTGCGGGAGCAGTTGCCGGACCAGATTTTCATTGTCATCACGGCCTATGCTTCCCTGGACACGTCTGTAAAGGCCCTTCGGGCCGGGGCCTACGACTACATCATGAAGCCGATCATCCATGAGGAGATCAAACAGATCGTCCGGAATGCCCTCCGGCAGAAGAATTTGCAGGCAGAAAATGTGCTTCTGAAGCGCGAGATCGGCAGAAGCTACGATTTCAGCAGCATCATCGGGGAGAGTCCGGCGCTCAAGGCCATCCTCCAGGAAGTGAAGAAGGTCTCAGACACGAAAAGCAATATCCTTCTCCTCGGGGAGACCGGCACGGGGAAGGAGCTTTTCGCCCGTGTCATCCACCACAACAGCTCGCGGCGAGACATGCCCTTCGTGCCGATCAACTGCTCCGCCATCCCCGAGAACCTGCTCGAGACCGAGCTTTTCGGCCATGTGCGAGGAGCCTTTACCGGCGCCGTTGCGACGAAGAAGGGCATCCTCGAAGAGGCCGAAGGCGGCACCGTGTTCCTCGATGAGATCGGCGACATGAGTCTGGCGCTCCAGGCGAAGCTGCTCCGCGTCATCGAGGACCAGGTGATCAGGCCGGTGGGCAGCACGAAAGGCACCAAGGTGGACATTCGATTCGTCACGGCCACAAACAAGGACCTGAGGGCCGAGGTACGGGAGGGGGCGTTCCGCGAAGACCTCTACTACCGCATCAACGTCATCTCGCTGCAGATTCCGCCGCTTCGGGAGCGGAAAGAGGACATCGGCGCGCTTGTGCGGTACTATCTCGACCGGTACTCACAGGAGATGGGCAAGCAGGTCAAGGATGTTTCAGCCGAAGCCATGGATGTCCTGATGAACTACGAATGGGCGGGGAACGTGCGCGAACTTCAGAATGTGATCGAACGCGCCATTCTGATCTCCGACGACAGCCTGATCAGACCCGAGCACTTGCCGGGAGGGATGAAGGCAGAGGCGCCGTTCCTACGGCGGTCCTTCGAACAGAAGCTTTCGATCGAGGACTATACGAAGGCCTTCATCGTACGATATCAGACCGAATCCAACGAGCAGCAGCTTGCGGACATGCTCGGGATTACGCGCAAGTCGCTCTGGGAAAAACGGAAGAAGTGGGGGATTCCAAGGGAGCGGTGAAAGTTATCAAACATCAAATAACAAGCACCAAATCCCGAATAAGCACCAATTTCCAGGAAACCAAATGCAAGATTCATTCGTAAAAAGTCCTAACCCGGACAAGCCGGAACCAAGAGGTCGAAGCTAAAAGGCGTCTCACGCAAAGCCGCAAAGAACGCCAAGAAAACCTTTAAGTCTTGTTTTTTAAAACCCAAATGATTCGGCATTTCTTTGCGAGCTTAGCGACTTTGCG
>JBLMWN010000207.1:0-11540 GCA_050257255.1 Betaproteobacteria bacterium
ACGGCCGCGTCATGAGCAACACGAAACAGATAACGGTGCTGACCGGCAGGGTGCTGATTGCGGCCATGCAGCGCGGGACCATGCTGAACCGGGTGCGGCCCGGCGATGTAGTCATTGTCGGCGATCAGAATGACGTTCAGCTGGAGCTCATCAGGATCGGCTGCTCGGCAGTCATCGTGACCGACAATGCGCCGGTTGCAAATGAAGTCATCGTTGCGGCCCAGGAGAAGGATGCGCTCCTCATCTCTTCGCGCCACACGGCCTTTGCCACGGTCCAGCTCATGACCATGTCCGAGCCGGTGTCCTCGATCATGACGACCTCCTGTCCGACCGTCGGGCTCTATACGCCCATTTCCGACGTGCGGTCGAAGATCGTGGAATCGGATTACCGGTCCGTGGTCGTCGTGGACAGCGATAACCGACTGATCGGATTCATCACGCGGACCGACCTCTTGAAGCCTGTGCGCAAGATGGCGATCCTGGTGGACCACAACGAGCTTTCGCAGGCAGTGGACGGCGTCGAAGAGGCAGAGATTCTCGAGATCATCGACCACCACCGCGTGGGCGATATTTCGACCACTGCTCCGATCTACGTGTACAATGACCCGGTGGGGAGCACCTGCACGGTCGTGGCAGGGATCATGTTCCTGTACCAGACGCACATCCCAAAGGAGATCGCCGGGGTCCTTCTCTCCGGTATCCTATCCGACACGCTGTTTCTCACACTTTCTACAACCACGGAACGCGACCGCACGGCCGCGCAGCGCCTGGCCGAAATCGTGGGCATCGACATTCCGTCTTATTCCAAGGAGCTTCTGCATGCAAGCATCAATATTGAGGACAAGACCGCAGCGGAGCTGGTCGCCGCAGACTTCAAGGAATTCCTGATCGGCGGGAAGAAGCTCGGTGTGAGCCAGATGATGGCTTTGGACTGCGCCGAGATCGACGAGCGAGAGCGGGAGCTGGTCGCCGAACTTGAGCGGCTCCGCACCCTGAACAATTATGATCTCGCCGTGCTGCTCGTATTGAATCCCCTCGGCAAGGGACAGGAGCGCATCCTGCTCAGGGGCGAGACCTGGATCGTTGAAAAAGCGTTCAATGTAAAAGTCTCGAACGACACCTGCACGGTGCCTCGCGTCATGTCGCGGAAGAAGGACTTCATACCCGCAATCGGGCAGGTATTGAGTATTGGGCAGCCGGGGTAAAAGATGCCAGGAAATCCACACCTGAGCGATGCCGGACGCGTGTTCGAGAAACCGCCAGCCCTCAATGACCATGTACCCCGTGGTGCCCGGGGGGGTCGATCAAGCTTTCTGTTTTTTCTCCCTGCTCGGAGCCTGACTGAGACGCGCCGAAACGTTCTCTGTGGCTAAATGTCACTTGCATTACCGGTAGGGATAAAAAATGTAAAACAGCAGCGCCAGCGCGGCGAATACCCACATTCCGGCCGGCACTTCCCTGTGCCTGCCGGCCATTGTTTTGAGCACCGGATAGACAAGCAGACCGGCCGTCATTCCCACGCCGATGTTGAATGTGAAGATCATCAGCACAATGGTGAGAAACACCGGAATGAGCTCGGCATAATCATTGACGTTGATTTTAGCAATTGGGCTAATCATAAAGATACCGACTACGATAAGCGCCGTGCCATAGGCATGGGGAGGAACTGCCGTCAGGACCGGGGCAAAGAACAAGGCGAGCAGGAAGAGGACGGCCACCACAAGCGCCGTGAAGCCCGTGCGGCCTCCCTCGGTAATCCCCGCAGCCGACTCGATGTAGGCGCCTGTTGTCGTGGTGCCGAGGAGCGGCGCGATCAGGTTCGCTACCGCATCGGCAAGCATCGGCTTTTCGATCTCGGGCAGATTGCCCTTATCGTCCAGCAGGCCTCCGCGTGCCGATAGACCGATAAGCGTTCCCACGGTATCCACAAACGCCATCACGAATATGATAATGGCCACAGGCAGGTGTTTGAGGCTCAGGGCATCCGCAATGTTTGCCTGCAGGGCGATGGGGCCAAGGCCCGGCGGCAGGCCAATCCACGACTTAGGCATCGGGGTTATCCTCATGAGGAAAGAGAGGAGCGTTGTTGCAAGAATGCCGATGATCACGGCGCCCCTGACCCGCTTTATCATAAGCCAGACAATGATGAAAAAGCCGAGCACGGCGAGCAGCGTCGTGGGCTGGGAAAGCTTGCCCAGGGTCACCGGCGCACCAGGCACACCGAGCGCAACGATCCCGGTTAAATTCAGGCCGATGAAGGTAAGGAAGAGGCCGATGCCTACTGAGAAGCTGTACTTAAGCGACTGCGGAAGCGTTTCGGCGAGCCAGGAGCGCACTTTCAGGACGGTCAACAACGTAAACAGAAGCCCAGCAATAAAAATCGCGCCGAGAGCGGTCTGCCAGGAATAACCGAGTATTTTGACGACGGTAAACGCGATGAAGGCATTCTCGCCCATGTACGGTGCGATGGCAAAAGGGCGCTTCGCATAGACCCCCATGATCAGCGTGCCGAAGACCGCAGACAGGACCGTGGCAGTCATAGACGGGCCCTTGGGGATGCCGGCAGCTTCAAGGATTGCGGGGTTCACAACGATGATGTAGGCCATGGTCAGGAACGTCGCGATACCGGCGAGTGTCTCCTGTTTATAATTGGTATTATGCTTTGCAAATGCAAAATAAGTTTTCATGATGGTAAAAAATAGTATAAATCAAAGGAAAAGGCAAGATGAAATGATAAGAGAAAGTAGCCCTTTTCCAACGGGCCAAATTGTCTGGAACACTTTGCCTTGACAAATACCGTGAAAACGACATATTATTATGCATTCCTGCAAGACAGGGTCTGTTCATCGTGATCCCCCCTGTTGCAAGAATGTGGGTAGGAGAAACTTTTGAAGGTTGAACAGATCTCCATTTTCCTTGAGAACAAATCAGGTCGCCTTGCCGAAGTGACCGACGTCCTTGCTAAAAACGGGATCAACATCAGGGCCCTTTCCCTGGCTGACACCGCGGATTTCGGTATCCTCCGCCTCATCGTCAACGATCTGGAAAAGACGAAAAAGATTCTTAAGGCCAACGGCTTCACCGTGAGCCAGAACGAGGTCGTGGCCGTGGAGGTCCCCGACCTGCCCGGTGGCCTGGCTGGCATCCTCCGCGCCCTGCAGGGTAAAGGCATCAATGTCGAGTACATGTATGCTTTTGTCCAGAAGACCGAAGGAAATGCCGTCCTGATCTTCCGGTTCGACGAGATCGAGAGAGCCATCGACACGCTACGGAATGCCGACATCAGAATTTTGAAGGGAGACGAGGTCTAGCGATTATAATACCCCTTCCCGGGGCAACTCGGGGATATCACTCTAAGGAGGAATCAAGAATATGAAACTATTAAAGCTTGCGGCAGCTGTAGCATGCGTCATCGCTCTGTCGATTGCACCGGCATTCGCGGGCACGAACATCAAGATCGGCGCCATTCTTTCGGTAACCGGCCCCGCTTCGTTCCTCGGCGCTCCCGAGGCCAAGACCCTCGAGATGATGGTGAATGACATCAATGCCAAGGGCGGGATAAATGGCAACAAGGTAGAACTCGTGATCAAGGACTCGGGCGCCAGTCCCGAGAAGGCTGTTTCCTTCGCCAAGCAGCTGATCGACGAAGAGAAAGTATTCGCAATCATTGGACCCTCAACCAGCGGCGAAAGCATGGCAATCAAGAACATTGCCGAAGAAGGAAAAACCCTGCTGCTGTCCTGCGCTGCCGCGGAAACCATCGTAAGTCCTGTTGCCAAGTATGTTTTCAAGACCCCCCAGAAAGACAGCGATGCGGCAAGAAAAATTTTCCTGCAGATGAAGAAAATGGGCATTTCGAAGATCGGCGTCCTGTCCTCCAACACGGGATTCGGCAAGGCCGGCAAGGAGCAGCTCGAAAAACTGGCTCCTGAAAACGGCATTACCATCGCGATCAGCGAGGTGTATGACAAGGCTGCAACCGACCTCACGGCGGAAGTGACAAAGGTGAAGTCAGCCAATGTGCAGGCCATCGTCAACTGGTCCATCGAGCCGGCCCAGGCCATCGTGATCAAGAATGCGCGCCAGATCGGCATGACGATCCCCATCTTTCAGAGCCATGGTTTCGGCAACATCAAATATGTTAAGGCTGCAGGAGCCGCTGCCGATGGCGTGATTTTCCCGGCAGGCAGGCTTTTGGCCGTAGAGACGCTTTCGGACAAGAACCCGCAGAAGAAGGTCCTCGAATCATACAAACAAGAGTACGAGGCCAAATACAAGGAAGATGTGAGCACTTTCGGTGGGCACGCCTATGACGCCATGAAGATCTTGGAGCAGGCCATCAAGGCGGCGGGCGCGGTTGACAGGGAAAAAGTCAGAGCCATTATCGAAAACATGAAAGGTCTCGTCGGCACGGCGGGGATCTTCAACCTTTCGCCTGCCGACCACAACGGGCTTGATGTCAATGCCTTTGAAATGTTGACCGTCAAGGACGGCAAATTCGCCGTTCTGGAGATGACCGGCAAATTCGCCGTTCTGGGAAAGTAAAAAATAGAAAAACAGGACGCTGCTTTTACCGCTAGGGCGCGAAGGACGCCAGGAGGATTCCGGCATACGACCCGGAAATTCCGCGCCCTTTGCGCCTTTTGCGATTTACCGTGACGCATGGTGCCTGTTCATGAACGATCAGAATTAAGTTCATATTTCGACTTCCTTTGCTCTTCGCGTCTCAGTGTGGCCCTCTTTTTGGCCATCACGGTGAAATTATCCTTTTTCCTGAGATCGGGTTATAATGTTCCTCGAATTGTTCTTTCAATACCTCGTCGCCGGGCTCACCTACGGGACGATCTACGCCATTGTCGGCATCGGGTTCAACATCATCTATAATACAACGGGCATCATCAACTTTGCTCAGGGAGAGTTCGTCATGCTGGGCGGCATGACCGCCGTCACGCTGCACCATGTTCTGCCTCTGCCGCTTGCGATCATGGGCGCCGTGCTGATCACTATGATCATCGGGGGCTTGATCGAGATAGCCTTCATCCGCTGGCTCGTGAAACCATCCATCCTGCGCATGATCATCATCACCATCGGCATCTCGATCCTGGTTCGCGAAGCGGCCCTCGTGATCTGGGGAGATGGCGTCCGGTCCCTGCCGTACTTTACCGGTAACGAAATCACGGCGCTCTCCTTCGGGGGAGTCCGCGCCTCCCCCCAGGTGCTCTGGAGCATCGGCGTCTGCTCGATCATCGTACTGCTCCTTAACGCCTTTTTCCGGCACACCATGCTCGGCCGCGAAATGCGCGCGTGCGCAGCGAACCGCGAGGCCGCGGCCCTCTGCGGCATTCCAACAAAGAACATGGTCACGCTGTCCTTTGTGCTTTCAGCCGGAATCGGAGCGCTGGCCGGATGCGTCGTGTCGCCTATCACCTACACGCAGTACAGCATCGGCACCGGCCTTGCCATCAAGGGCTTCACCGTTGCGATCCTCGGCGGTCTGGGCAACAGCATGGCTGCCGTAGTAGCCGGCTTCATGCTCGGCATCCTCGAATCCTTCAGCATCTGGGTCCTTCCGACAGCCTACAAGGACGCAATATCCATTTCGATCCTGCTCGCGATACTGTTCATCCGGCCCAGCGGGCTATTTGGAAACCGGGAAGCCATGAGGTTGAGGGATTTTTAGTAACAGTATGCCGAACAGGGACACCTTATCCCCGATGGGAACACGCGGGGATGACATTTTTAAAAAAGGAGTCATTCCCGAAGGTTTAAGCGGGAATCCGGTTTTTCTCCTACCATGAAATCTTCGCGTTATACTCCTGCCTTTCTGTTGATCGGCGCCATTGTCGTCATTCAGCTGCTGACGCTCGCAAGCGGAAAGACATTTTACCTGACCCAGCTCACGATGACGGCGTACTACTCGCTCATCGTCATCGGGCTCTGTCTCCTGATGGGCTTTGCCGGCCAGATATCGCTCGGCCACGGCGGGTTCTTCGCCATTGGCGGCTATACCTCGGCCGTGCTCACCACGCTCGATTTATCGTCGTACCGGGATTCTGGACTGGTCTCTGCGCTTTCATACCTCCGGCTTCTCGAAAGCCGTCAGGATCTCTACGGTGGGCAGGTGCTGAACGTCCACCCCTGGGTCGCCTGCGCCGCGGCAATCCTGCTCGCGTTCACAGTTGCCTGGGCCATCGGCATCCCGGTGCTCAAACTCAAGGGCCACTACCTCGCTATGGCGACGCTCGGGTTCGGCACGATCATCTTCAGCATTGTGCTTGGCACCCAGCGCTTCGGCGCAGCCGACGGGATTTCGGGGGTCCCGCCCTTCCCGCTCGTTCCCGGCGTGGGCGTCTCGGGCGATTCGTCGCAGCGGATATGGAATTACTATTTCGCCTGGCTACTGGTCACCGCGGCCATGGTGCTCTTGGCAAACCTCATTCGCTCGCGGGTCGGGCGGGCGCTCCGGTCCATCCACGGCGCCGAGGATGCGGCAGGCGCCATGGGTGTGGACACCGCCCGGTACAAACTCTATACCTTCATGCTGAGCGCCGTGCTCGCGGCCGTCGCCGGGGTGTTTTTGACGCACTTCAACGGCGGAATCGGCCCGTCCGAGGCGTCCATCATGAAGTCGGTGCGCTATGTCGCAATTGTCGCCGTGGGCGGCATGGGCAGCATCTGGGGTACGCTCATCATGAGCGTGGTTCTGAACTTCTGCTCGCTCCGCGGTTATTTCGGGACCTTCGATGATGCCGTATTCGGCGGAATCCTAATATTGATCATGCTGTTTGCACCGGATGGAATCATCGGGGCGGACCTGATGGGACTGCTGAAAAAAATTATTCCCAGAACGGAATCGATTAAAAAAGAAGGCTAGGGCCTTGTACCAGGCAGAAGTTCAAATTCAAGATCAAATGTCCAAACTTCTCTTTTTTGAACTTTTCGATTTAGTTTGAACTTTGCACTTTGACATTTGAACTTATTGAGATTATGTCTCTTCTCGAAGTAAAAAATATCAGCAAGCGCTTCGGCGGGCTGCATGCCGTGAAGGATGTAAGCTTCGGCGTTGCACAGGGCAGCATCAAGGCGGTCATCGGGCCGAACGGCGCGGGGAAGACAACGCTCTTTAACCTCGTGTCCGGTTTTCTGTCTCCTGACAGCGGCTCCATCGTGTACCGGGACGCACCGATCCACGGAAAGAGCCCCCATGAGATCGCGGCACAAGGCTTGTCCCGCACCTTCCAGCATATAAGGCTCTTCGCGCACATGACTGCCCTCGAGAATGTTATGGTCGGCCGCCATGTGAGAAGCAGGGCGGGCTTTGTGGCTGGCATGCTGAACCTTCCCTGGACCGGGCGCGAGGAGAAGGAAACCAGGGAGCGGGCCCTTGAGATCATGGCCCTCATGGGCATTACAGACCTGGCCGATGCCGACGCGGTAAGCCTGTCATACGGCCAGCAGCGCGCGGTGGAACTCGCCCGTGCTCTGGCAGGCGGCCCCTCCCTGCTCCTTCTCGACGAACCGGCGGCAGGGCTCAACATGCGGGAGACGGCCGACTTGGCGAAGCTCATCGGCAGAATCCGGGATCTCGGCATTACCGTATTAATCGTTGAACACGACATGTCCCTCGTCATGAACATTTCCGACGAGATACTCGTCCTGAGCTACGGCGAAAAAATCGCCGACGACATGCCCCGCGCCGTCCAGAGCAATCCCGAGGTGGTCAGGGTCTATCTGGGGGAAGACGATGCTTAAGATACGGAATCTGGATGCCGGTTATGGAAACCTGAGCGTCCTGCGACGCGTGTCGATCCACGTCAATGCCGGAGAGATCGTCACCATCATCGGCGCAAACGGCGCCGGGAAGACGACGCTTCTGAAGACCGTCATGAGCCTGGTGAAAGCGCAGTCGGGCGAGATCATTTTCGGCGACCAGCACATTCATCAGGCCGCCACGGACGCCATCGTATTCAAGGGCTGCTCGCTCGTCCCGGAGGGCAGGCAGGTGTTTCCGGCTATGCCGGTGCGGGAAAACCTCCTGCTCGGCGCCTACGTGGAGTTCAGGCGCGGAAACAAGCGCGAAGCGGCGCGGTATCTGGAACACGTGTACGGGCTCTTTCCCGTGCTGAAACAGCGCGAGCACCAGCTTGCCGGCACTCTTTCCGGCGGCGAGCAGCAGATGCTCGCCATGGGCAGGGCGCTCATGTCGCGGCCCAAGCTCATCATGCTTGATGAACCCTCCATGGGGCTGGCGCCGCTCTTGGTGAAGGAGATATTCAACATCATCGCGAAGATCCGCGAAGAGGGCAATACGGTGTTGCTCGTGGAGCAGAACGCGCGGAGCGCGCTCAGGATCGCGAACCGCGGCTACGTGCTCGAAACCGGCAGGATCATCCTCGAAGGAGAATCCGACGACCTTCTTGCGAACCGGGATGTGCAGAGGGCGTATCTCGGCCGTGAGGTTGATGATGCGGCAAGCACCAAATCACAAAGTCCAAATATCAAATAAATGCCAAAATCCGAAATTTTAAACGCTTGGGTATTTGGTCATGGTTTGGTTGGTTCTCATTTGGGATTCGTCTTTCATAATTTGAGATTTGTTGTCCGGAGGTGCGTATGTACTGGCAGCCTGAAACCGAATGCATGGACCGGGAAGAGCTGGAACAGCTCCAGCTCGAACGGCTTGAATCGACGTTGAACCGGGTGTACAAGAATGTTCCGTTTTACCGAAAGAAGTTCGACGAGATCAGGTTTAATCCCGATGATCTGCGTTCCCTCGATGATCTCCGCAAGCTTCCCTTCACGACCAAGAACGACTTGAGGGACAACTATCCCTACGGCCTCTTTGCCGTGCCGCTCCGTGAGGTCGTCCGGGTCCATGCCTCGTCGGGAACAACAGGCATGTCGACCGTCGTCGGATATTCCCGGAACGACATCAAGACCTGGTCCAATCTTGTGGCGCGGATACTCACTGCCGGAGGCATCACCAAGGATGACGTAATCCAGATAGCCTTCAACTACGGCCTCTTCACCGGGGCTTTCGGTCTGCACTATGGCGCGGAGCGCATCGGCGCGTCGGTCATTCCGATCTCAAGCGGCAACACCAAGCGCCAGATCAAGATCATGCAGGATTTCAAGACAACGGCGCTGGTGGGCACACCAAGCTATGCCCTGCTTATTGCGGACACGATGATGGAGATGGGAATCAATCGCAACTCCCTTTCGCTAAAGTTCGGACTCTTTGGCGCGGAGCCATGGTCCAATGCCATGCGGAGAGAGATCGATGACAAGCTCAAGATTGTTGCCACGGACAATTACGGCCTCTCCGAGGTGATGGGTCCGGGCGTTGCCGGGGAATGCCTGGAGCAAAAGGGCCTGCACATCGCCGAAGACCACTTCCTGGTGGAACTGATCAATCCCGACACGCTCGAACCGGTAAAACCCGGCGAGGCCGGCGAACTGGTGATCACCACGCTCACCAAGGAAGCCTTCCCGGTCGTCCGGTACCGGACACGGGACCTCACCAGCCTGATGTCCGAAACCTGCCCCTGCGGAAGGACGTCGATGCGGATGGCGAAGGTGTTTGGCAGGACCGATGACATGCTCATCATCCGGGGCGTGAACGTTTTTCCGCAGCAGATCGAAACGGTTCTCTTCGAGATCGAAGGGGTCGCCCCTCACTACCAGATCATCATCGACCGCAAGGGCGCTCTCGATGAAACCACCGTGCTCGTCGAGGTGTCGGAACCGATCTTCTTCGACGAGATGAAGAAGCAGAGCGAGCTGCAGGAAACCATCAAGAAGCAGCTCGCCTCTGAGCTCGGCATTTCCGTAGACGTGAGGCTGGTGGAGAAGAAAACCCTGGAGCGGTTCGAGGGAAAAGCGAAGAGAGTCATCGATAACAGAAAATTCTGATGAATCGAAAGGAGAGAGATAAATAAGTTCAAATTTCAAAGTCCAAATGTCAAATCAAACACCAACGAAACAACGACAAAGGCCAGCTTTTATCAGCTTCGATTTGAAATTTCATTTGAACTTTGGGCTTTGACATTTGTCATTGATCTATTATGCACTACATCGACTTTCACACCCACATCTTTCCGGACAAGATCGCCAAGCAGGCAATGGACGCCCTTGCCGCGGAGTCCGGCGACTACCGGCCGTGCACCGACGGCACCCTTCAGGGCTTGCTCGATTCCATGAAGCAGGCGGGCATATCCGCCAGCCTCGTTGCCAATATCGCCACGAGGCCGAACCAGATGCAGGCCATCTTCGATTTTTCAAAGCAGATCAAGAGCGCCAGCATTCACCCCTTTGTCTCCTTCCACCCCTCCAACGATACCTATGCCGTTGAGGAAATGTTGGGCGACGCTCACCAGTTCGGGATCCGCGGTGTCAAGCTGCATCCCATGTATCAGAACTTCAACATCGATGATAAATACATGTACGGGTTTTATGAGCTGATCGCCGGTATGGGACTCCAGATCATGTTTCACACCGGATACGATATGGCTTTTCCCGGCAATACGCAGGCCGACGTGGAGCGGGTTCGGAAAGTGGCCAACTGGTTCAAGGACCTCACGATCGTCTGCACCCATGTGGGCGGATGGAAGCAGTGGGACCGCATCGGCTGCCTCAGCGACTGCAAAAACGTCTACACCGAAACATCGTTGACTCTCTCCGAGATCAGCGAAGATGAATTTATCAAGGCCCTTTCACACTTTGACGAGGACCGGATCCTTTTCGGGAGCGACAGCCCCTGGACGGACCAGAAGGAAATGCTTGAACGGACGCTGCGGCTGAAGATTGCGGACGGGTTGAAAGAGAAAATGATGTATAAGAATGCGGCGAGGCTGCTGGGGCTTAAAGATGATTAGCAACAAGGCCCAACGAAAACTGTCAATCACCTCGCCGCTTCCGCCACGACATGCCCTGCAAGCGTGTAACAAATGACTTGAGCCCGGTCCTGTCGCTCATCACGGAATACGCGCAGGATTTGAAATCAGAACACCCGCGCTAAAAGCGACGAGTCCCTCGTTTCTCCAGGCATTCATGCCGCCTCATAACGAAGGACCGACATCTCCGAATACAAAGCTTCGGTCTTCCGTTTATATCAGTACTGCGCGACAGAATGATCACTCAAGTGATTTATGCAGCTTCACGGGGCTCGCCTTTTTCCTGAGCCTCATATTGAGCATCTCCACGATCACCGAAAACGCCATGGCAAAGTAAATGTAGCCTTTCGAAACATGAAGATCGAAGCCTTCGGTAATGAGCGTAACGCCGATGAGCACGAGAAAGCTCAGGGCCAGCATCTTGATCGTCGGGTGCCGGTCCACAAAGGCGCCGATGGCGCCGGAAGAAAACATCATCACGATGACGGCCAGGACCACGGCGACGACCATCACGGCGACGTCTTTGGCAAGGCCGACGGCGGTGATCACCGAGTCCAGGGAAAAGACGATGTCGAGGACCGCTATCTGCGCGAGCGTGACAGCGAAGCCCGCCCCGGCCTTCCCCGCCCCCTTCTCCTCCGACCCTTC
>JBLMWN010000208.1:0-4372 GCA_050257255.1 Betaproteobacteria bacterium
TTCATGAATTGTATTTTGAAAACCTGGGCGGCAAGGCTGGGATCGACAGGGGTGGCAAACTTGCAAAAAAAATGAACGAGAGCTTCGGAAGCACCGAAGGCTGGGAAAAGGATTTCAGGGCCACCGGGGCTATGCGCGGCATCGGTTGGACGGTCTTGTACCAGGACACGGACTCGGGACGGCTCATCAACTTCTGGATCAATGAGCACGATGTATCTCACCCGGCAGGGTGCAGTCCCCTCCTCATCATGGACGTTTTCGAGCACGCCTTCATGATCGACTACGGGCTTAAGCGGGCGGATTATATTGAGGCATTCTTCAAAAACATTAATTGGCCTGCCGTGGAATCGCGGGTAAAATAGCCTACTTCTTTCCCCCAACGATGGGGGCGGATGATTTTGATTCGCCCCCATCCCCTTCTACGCTCATGGAGAAGGCGCAATCAAGGATAATCAGCGATAACGAACAGAGAATCATTTATCATGAAAGGAGATTTACAACAATGCCAAAAACTGAACAGAACCTGCAGGATGCCTTCGCCGGCGAGTCCCAGGCGAACAGAAAATATCTGGCCTTTGCCAGGAAAGCAGAGGAGGAGGGATACGCACAGGTTGCCAAACTGTTCCGGGCAGCAGCCGCAGCCGAAACCATCCATGCCCACAACCACCTGAAGGCGCTGAGCGGCATCAAGTCTACGAAAGAGAACCTTATGGCGGCCATCAGCGGCGAGTCCTACGAGTTCCAGAAGATGTACCCTCAGATGATCACCGATGCCAAGGCAGAAGGCCAGGACTATGCTCTTCGAAGCTTTAATCTCGCGAATGAGGTGGAGAAAGTCCACGCGGATCTTTACCAAAAAGCCCTCGAAAATCTTGGCAAGAACGCGGCCGTCGATTATTATGTATGCTCCGTCTGCGGCTATACTGCCGAGGGCGAGGCACCCGATGATTGCCCAGTCTGTAGGGCAAAGAAGCAGGCGTTTCGCAAGGCGGAGTAAAGCGTAGACGCCGTATGTTCCTTTTGAGGGAGGCTGGAGAATCATTTCGGCCTCCCTTGTTGTTTTCACGTTCTGAGCGTAGCGATTGGGTAAGTCGAGAGCAGGCGCACAAAAAAGGTCGGCATGCAATGGAACATGCGACCTGGGGAGGATAGACGGCGATCTCTCAAATCGCCGTTTCTCCGCGTTCTCCTGTCCTGATCCTGATAATCTCTTCAAGCTTCGAGATGAAAATTTTTCCGTCGCCGATCTTTCCGGTCTTTGCCTTTTCCTCGATGGTGGAGACGACCTTGTCCACCATGCTGTCTGCAATAACGACTTCGATCTTCACCTTCGGAATGAATGCAATATCATACTCCGCGCCCCGGTAGAGTTCGACATGCCCCTTTTGCCTGCCGAACCCCTTCACTTCGGTCACAGTCATACCCTGCACGCCGAGAGCGTTTAGCGCGCCTTTCACATCATCAAGTTTGAACGGCTTGATTATGGCTTCGATCTTTTTCATAGTACCTCCTCGTTAGACATTGGAAAGTGAGGATTGAAAGGTATCGCTATTCTCCCCACTCCCTGTTCTCCCTAATTATACGCCCGCTCACCGTGCTGGCTTTCGTCAAGCCCGACGGTCTCAATCTCGGGTTCGACACGAATTCCTACGATAGCTTTAATGATCATGAAGATCACGAAGGTCATTGCACCGCTGTATACCAGCGTCACAAGCACTGCAATGAGCTGCGTCCAGAGCTGGCCGGGATTGCCGTAAAGAAGGCCCTTGCCTGCCTCATTGATCGCAGGGTCTGCGAACACACCGGTCAGGAGCGCGCCGATGGTCCCACCGATGCCGTGGATGCCGAAGGCGTCGAGCGTGTCATCATATTTGAACCTGGGTTTGAGCTTCGCCACGGCGAAGAAAGGAATCACACCCGCCGCAATGCCGATGATGATTGCGCCGGAGATGTTCACGAACCCTGCTGCCGGGGTGATGGCCACCAGTCCGCCGACCGCGCCCGACGCAAGACCCAACACCGTCGGCTTTCCGGAATGCATCCATTCAACGAACATCCACGCGAGTGCCGCAACAGCCGTTGCCGTGTTCGTATTGATGAACGCTGCGCCTGCCAAGCCGCTTGCTGCCAGCGCAGAGCCCGCGTTAAATCCGAACCACCCGAACCACAGGAGTCCGGCTCCGGTAATTACGAGCGTCAGGTTGCCCGGGATGATGGCCTTTTCACGCCGTTTGCCGAGGACTAAGGCGCCGACGAGCGCCGCAATGCCTGCGTTGATATGTACGACCGTTCCGCCCGCGAAATCCAGGGCGCCAAGCTTTGCCAGGAAGCCGCCTCCCCATACCCAGTGTGCGATCGGAAGGTACACGATAGTCATCCAGAGCACCGAGAAGATGATCCATGCCGAGAACTTCATGCGCTCGATGTAGGCTCCGCTCGCCAAAGCAACGGTGATCGCGGCAAAGGTGAGCTGGTAAACGATAAAGATATACTCGGGAATCGTCTTGGCGAGGTCCGAAATGCTGTTCGGCCCCACGCCCTTCAGGAAGAGCTTCGACGCGCTGCCGATGATGCCGCCGATGTCCGTGTTGAACGAAAAGGTGTAGCCATAGATAACCCAGAGCACGCTCACCATGCAAAAGGTTACAAAGGTCATGGCCATGGTGTTCAACGCGTCCTTCGTCTTTGCCAGGCCGCCGTAGAAAAGCGCAAGCCCCGGTATGGACATGAGCATGACCAATGCCGTGGCAACGGTCATCCATGCCGTGTCTCCGGTATCGATTTTCGGCGCCGGGGCAGGCATTGCGGGAGCCGGTGCTGCAGGAGCCGGTCCCGGTGCAGCCGCCTCCTCTGCCATGACCAGCGCCGGCGCACACAGCGCCGCGAGCACCAGGAATACTGCTACAACAACAAACGATTTCGTTAATGCTGCTCTCATGATACATTCCTCCTTTTTCGATGATTCCATGTTTAATTAATCTACAGATGATATTAAGCAAGGCATATGCCAAAAAAAGAATCCGGAAGGTACTATGAAAATCATCTTGATTTTGCAGAGTGATTTAACGATTGCACGCAGAATGAACTCCTGCACGCCGCTTAATAAGGCATAATCATAGATGCTATTTTAAGCACATGACCAAAAGTTAAGCACGAGGATCGTGCTACAGATAGAGAACCCCGAAATAAAGGGCCATCAGAATAAGACCGAACGGCGCGCTCGCTCTTGCCCAAGCCCGGCTCGAAATACGCAGTTTGTTGGCAGCAATAATATTCGGGATATTCCCCGGTATGAGCATTCCGCCGGAGATGATGATGCCCATGATGATGCCCTTAACCTGCGCAGCGGTCATGAGCGGTCCAAGCTCTGCCGCAGCAAGGGTTGCATTATCGAGGATTGCCGATGTGATATTGACCCAGTAGAGGATTGGTGCCGGCATTTTGGATATATATAGGTCGATCAGCGGCTTGAAGCCGGTACCGAGCAGGACGAGCGCCATGACGAAAATATAGACCTTGAACGCCCGAAGCGCAATGTGCCCCAACGGCTCTGCGAAGTCTTCCGTGAGGCTCTCGGAGCGCGCAACCTGCTTACCGCGCAGGAGCCCTCCCACGGCGGCGATCAAGACAAGCCCCGGCAGGATATAGATCCCGAAGATGCGCATCAGCATCAAAAAATCGCCATCCAAGGCCCCTCCCCGCAGTTTGGCCACGGCAATGGTGGACAGCGGCTCGCCGATGGGCGTCAGCGCCGCTCCCATGCCAATCGAAAAACAGGCGAAGATGACGAGTCGCGTTTCATACTTTTTGTCGAGGTTGATTGCGCTTACGACCTCGCACAGGATCAACGCCGCAATGATCGCGGTTATCACGCTCGAAATGAATCCAAGAAAGAAAATGAGCAGGAAGGCGAAGAGCCGCGGCCCGAGCCGTGACTCAATCGCGATGATCCTATTCTTCATCGGCTTACGCACCGCCCGGAAAGCCAGGCCAAAGACAAGCGTGGCAAGCGTGAGCTTGACCGGTTCGAACAGAGCGGACTCGATGAGCCTGAAGTTCACCAGCGGCTCGGGACCGAGAAGATGGGAGAACGCAAGCGTGATTCCGCCGATGACGAACAGGAACAGTTCAAGATTATGTTCGACCTTTTTCACGAGCATGGGTAGGAGCAGGATGATCAGGAATATAAGTACGAGGATGAAGGTGATCATAACGCGGCCTCCGGCCGCAACCAAAAAGTCTGTCATCCCCGAATGGTTCTATCGGGGATCTGTTTATTTTTAAAACCCCAAAATCCTCGGATTCCCGATAGAGGCACTCGGGAATGACGAAAAAGGTTCGTGTAGTATCAAAAACGGGCCGGCATGCAATG
>JBLMWN010000209.1:0-4619 GCA_050257255.1 Betaproteobacteria bacterium
TTAAAATTCGGGTTACCTCGACAATTTGCATCTTTCACGCCGGCAGGATGAGAGGAAATAGTCTTTTGACAAATGCCTCGATATAGGGAATAATGAACAGGTAGAAACGCGTTGTTTCTAAAAGTCATCTGAGAAAACGATGGGTACCCATAACCCGCATAGGAATAAAATACTGGTAGTCGATGACGAGCCCGACATTGTAACGCTCGTCTCGTACAACTTGAAAAAAGAAGGATTTGCCGTTACCACGGTCTCTCACGGCGGTGAGGCGCTCCGATCGGTAAAAGAGGGAGATTTTGCACTCATCATCCTCGATCTCATGCTTCCTGACATCCATGGGCTGGAGGTCTGCCGCATGCTGAGGCGTGACACAAAAACCGCACAGATACCCATTATCATGCTGACCGCCAAGGGAGAGGAGCCGGACCGTATCAAAGGACTTGAGGCAGGCGCAGACGACTACCTGCCCAAGCCATTCAGCCCGAGGGAATTGATCGCCCGCGTGAAAGCGATTCTGAGAAGGTCAGGCGAACGCCTGAAGACGGAGCAGGTCATCCGGGTCGGCGATCTGGCAATCAATAAAGACACCTACTCCGTCACGAAAAACGGAAAGCGACTCGACTTGAGCGCAACCGAGTACCGGCTTCTGCTCTATCTTGTTGAGCGCAAAGGACGTGTCTTCAGCCGCGATCAGCTGCTGGACGCAGTGTGGAAGGACGAAACGTTCGTGGAGCCGAGGACGGTCGATGTGCATATCCGGAGACTCAGGATGCAGGTCGAAGACGACCCTTCCCATCCCGTTTATATCAAGACCCGGCGAGGGCTTGGGTACTCCGTGGACGGCGAATTATGAAACAAGGCTTATTCAAACGAATGTTCGTCCTCTCCGCCGTAACGCTCTTCGTGGCGATGCTCGTCACGGAAACGTACGTCACCAGCGAGGTCAGAATAAATACCATCAACACTCTCCGGGGCAACCTTTCTGTCCAGGCTGCGCTGATCTCCCCTGAAGTCCCCTTCCAGTCCTCGGTACAAATCGATGGCCTCTGCAGGCGGTTCAAAGACATAACGCATGCACGCGTGACAATCATTGCCATGAACGGCAAAGTCATGGGCGACTCGGATCAGGCTTCGTCCACCATGGCTGACCACAGCAACAGGATCGAGGTCCAGCAGGCCGAGCTGTCCGGTTCAGGCATGGCTATCCGGCACAGCGATACCCTCGGCTACGATCTTCTCTATGTGGCGCAAAAAATCGTCAACAAAGGTACTCCGCAGGGCTTCATCAGACTCAGCGTACCGTTAAAAGATGTCGATGCCTTGATCAACCGTCTCAGACTTAAGATAATCCTCGTCATGACCATCATCCTTCTGGCTACCGGCCTGTTCTCCTTTTGGCAGATAGACCGGCTCCGGAGATTGACGAACCGGATCAGGGACTTCTCCTCCACCCTTGCGCGCGGGGACTTCGGCAGACGGCTGTTTCTCAGCCGCGCCGGCGAGTTCGACGAGATCGCCGAGAGCCTCAACGCCATGTCCGAGGAACTGAGGAGAGGCATGACAGCGAGCGAAGAGGAAAAACGCCGGCTCAATGTGATCCTTCGGAGCATCCCGGATGCCCTGTTCATTATCGACGCGGAAGGCACCATTCTTCTTTCGAGTTTGGCGGCGAGAAAACTGTTTGGCGAAATCGCCCACCAGGGAAGGCCGTTCATCGAGGTTGTCCGGAACAGCGAGTTTGTATCACTCATGGAAGATGTCCGAAAGGAAAGGAAATCCGGCGTTACCGAACTCAGGATCGATTCCCCGCTGGAGCAATACTTCGTCGTCCATATCTCCCCCCTCTCCTATAATGAGCGAGAGATTTCAGGGTACGTCGCCGTGTTCCATGACATAACGCAGCTCACGAAACTCGAACAGACGAGAAAAGATTTCGTCGCCAACATCTCTCATGAGATCAAAACGCCGATTACCGCCATCATGGGCTTTGCAGAGACGTTGCTGGACGGCGCGCTCGATGATAAGAGCAATGCTGCCAGGTTCCTGGAAACCATAAAATCGAACAGCGAGCGCATCAACAACCTCGTGGACGATCTCATGACGATCTCGAAAATCGAACTGGGCGTGATCAAGGTTGACAAGTCTCCGCTTGACATCGAAACGGTCATGCAGCAGGTCGTCGCTACACTGGGTGAAAAGGCATCGGGAAAGGGCCTCGCGTTCACCCTATCGGTGGCCCCGCACAGGAAGGAAATCAAGGCTGACAAAGACAGGCTGCTTCAGATACTGACGAACCTGGCAGACAACGCAATAAAATTTACGGAAAAAGGCCGGGTGACGCTCGGCATAGCGGCAGAGAATGACAAGACCTGTCTATTCGTCGAGGATACAGGCATCGGCATCCCGCAAAAACATCTGCCTCGGATCGGCGAGCGGTTTTACCGGGTTGATCCCGGACGCTCAAGGAGCATGGGTGGCACGGGACTGGGCCTTGCGATCGTGAAGCACTTGGTCAAAGCCCATGGCTGGGACATGAAGATCGAGAGTGCGCCGGGGAAAGGAACGAGGATCAATATCTTTATAACGTAAATCCAAAGGTGATTGAGAACTTCATCAACGAGTCTCGTGTTGAAAATAATGCTCTGGCAGCAAGCGATACGACAAGGTTAATCTCTTTTAAAACCGCTAATCGCTTTTGGCGATGTACTCCTTTCATCGCACAGGGAAAATTTAAAGTCTCAGCTTCCATCGTTGGACAATTTTGTGTACGAATGCGGTTAACCGCCCCGCGGGATTTTGATTTCAAACCTGCAGCTCGGATGTGCGCCGTGGTCACAGTGTTCGGCGACGGGCAGGCCTGTCAAGTCCTTTAAGAGCGCTTCCATCGCGATACACGAACGCGCATCGGCAATCACCGCCTCGGCAATGGGACAGCCGAAACTGCTGATGACGATCTTGCCGTTTTCTTCCGTCAATTCGGCCGTGGATCCGAGCACCTTGAGGAACTTGAGTGCCCCCGTGACCCGCTCACGCGGGCTACCTGAAGGGCGCGGTACGGAGCCCGCGAGCCGCTGCCCGAGTTCCCGCATCACGGACCTGAATTCCGCCTGGGACAGTTTTTGCGCCAGGACATGAGTAAGATGGGAGAGGATGACCGGGTAGGCCTTGGAAAAATGAATGTCCGCGCCCGGACGAAGTCCGTAGACCGCGGCAGGCCTGCGCGTGCCCTTCACCTCTCCCTGTATCTCGACAATTCCCTCTCGCTGAAGCAGCGCAATTTGCGCGCGGACCGCGTTTTCCGTTACGCCAAGCATCGTCGCCATCGACTCGATGGTACTCTTGCGCCTGAGCAGAAGCTGGACGATCCGGTCTCTTGCACCTGCTGGTCTTTCCGAATTGGTTTTCAATGATGATAGTACCATAATAAATTCCCCTTTCTAATTCATACAATACATCACTAAAGACCATTTGTCAATTTACTTAAATTATTATTTGACTTATTTGTTATATCGAGCTAGACTTATACCAGATTCGCGAATGAAGTGAAACAAGGAGGACACACGCATGAAACGTATCATATACATCGTCGTTGCACTGGTTGTTGCAGCAGCTCTTTTGTTTTTTCCTGCGCCGGTACAGGCGATGAAACACAAGAAGATGGATAAAGTCGTTTATACGCAATCGGAAGTAGATTTACGGAATGCCATGCGGCAGCTTTGGGAAGAACACATCGTCTATACCCGAAATTTCATCATCAGCGCCCTTGGCGGCCTTGATGACACCGGAAAAATTGCCGAACGGCTTCTCCGGAATCAGGACGATATCGGCAATGCGATTAAGCCGATCTATGGTGAAGAGGCCGGCAATAAACTTGCCGCTTTGCTCAGAGACCATATTCTGATCGCTGCGGATATCGTGAAGGCGGCGAAGGCCGGCGATGAAGACGGCGTAGCCAAAGGGCAGAAGCGGTGGACAGCGAACGCCGATGATATTGCGGCATTCCTGAGCGCCGCGAACCCCAATTGGCCGATGCAGAAGCTCAAGGATATGCTTTACGTACATCTTGCCTTGACTACGACTGAAGTCGTATCGAGGATTAAAAAGGACTGGGCTTCGGACATCGAGGCCTACGACAAGGGCCACGCACACATGCTCATGTTTGCCGATGCGCTTACGGACGGGATCGTGAAACAGTTCCCGAAGAAGTTCATGAAGTAAAGGGGGAAACGTGAATAGGGAATTTTAAAAATTCCCACTTATTACCTATCGTATCATGCCGGCACTGGCGGAACCCGGGGAATAGGGATCCCCTCCTTTGCCGGAATGACAAAACGTGTAAAACTCAGGTTGTATCCTGTGAATTATGATTAAAGGGGTGTGAGTACTATGAAGCATAAATCAAAAATGATATTTGTTGCCGCCGGGCTGTCAGTTGTCTTCGTAATTGCGTTGTATAACTGCGGCGGAGGTGGCGGAGGAGGTTACGGTGGCGGTAGCGCGACTCCTCCCATGACAACATCCACGGTTCAAGTGGTGGCCTGCCCTGCCAGCGGTACAACTGACGTATCGATTGTGAGTATGATTGCGCCCGGATTTAATCCCAGCAGCCTCACGGTGCC
>JBLMWN010000210.1:0-4066 GCA_050257255.1 Betaproteobacteria bacterium
ACGGGGACCTTTTCGCCAGGTCTCACGACAATGAGATCGCCGGATTCAACGTCCTCGATCGGGATGTCCTGTTCCTTGCCTTCGCGGATCACGCGGGCGGTGCGCGGCTGAAGCCCCATAAGCTTTTTGATGGCCTCGCCGGCACGGGACTTTGCGCGGGCCTCAAGATATTTCCCGAACAGGATCAGGGTGATGATGATCGCGGCCGTATCATAATAGGCGCCGCCGTGGCTCCCGTAGTGTCCCAGAACCGCAGGGAAGAACGTAAGCACCGCACTGTACCCGTATGCCGCCGACGTTCCTACGACCACGAGGGTATTCATGTTCGTGCTTCCATGCCTGATCGACGCCCATGCGTTCTGGTAGAAGTGGCGGCCTGCCCAGAACTGCACCGGCGTGGTGAGGAGAAACAGGATGAACCACATGGTCCGGCGAGGGACGACGGAGATGACGGGGAGCATGTCCTGCAGGCTGCCGATGAGTACTAGGGCCGAGAGAACGGCGCTCGTGATGAGCTTTGTCCGCAGCTCCCGCAATTCCCGTTCCCGGGCTTCTTTTTCGATATCAAGCGCCGAGCGGCCCTCCACCTGCTGCGGCAGCCGGAAGCCGGCTTTCTCGATCGTCCTGCGGATATCGCGCATACCTATTTGACCAGGGATGTATTCCATTTCAATCGTTCCGGCTGTCGCGTTTACCGGAGCCTTCAGAACGCCGTCGATCGATGTGACGATCTTTTCGAGCTCCTGCACGCGTGAAACATCGAGGTCGATGACCGGGATCGTCACGGTCTCCGTGACAGCCCGATACCCTGACTCCTGAATGCTGGAGACAAATTCACCCAATCCCACGGCAGCGGGGTCGAATTCGATAACCGCTTTTTCGTTCGCAAAATTAACGTTCGCGTTCTTGACGCCCGCGAGCCTCGATATGTCCTTTTGGATCGCGGCGGCGCAGTTGACACAAGTCATGCCCTTGACCGGTATGACGGCTTTCTTGGTTTCCATGCGTGTATTTTACCACAAAGGCACTAAGGCACAAAGAGGGAAGAGAGGTATGATCTGGCAAATAGAACGGTTTTTGATTGTGGCCGGAGCGCGTTGAAAGATTAAGGGAGGGGAAGAGCTGGCCCTGGTAGTTCGAGGTTCTTACCATCGAATGGGTTCTTGGTCAGTTCAACAGACTTCCTCAAATTGTTTATTCTCTCAATTATGGAAGAACCGCATGACAGGAATCCGTCAGTCGACCGCAACCTGCTGGCCCGCGCGAACAGCCTCGACCACCTCTTCGGGCGTCTGGGCTTTGCGCAGCCGTTCGGTCACGTAATCGCTCTCGAAGATGTCGGCGATCTCGGCGAGCAATCGCGGCTGGATGCGGCGTGCCATACCGGCCGGGGTCAGCAGCAGGAAGATCAGCTCGACGCGTTCGTTGGTGGCTTCAAGCGGCACACCTTCGTCGGAGCGCGCGAATGCGAGCATGGGTTTGGTGATCCCGTCTAACCGGGCGTGCGGGATGGCCAGGCCGCGGCCCGGATAGGAGGTACCGGCCTGCGTCCGGTCAAGAAGGACGCGCGTGACGGTATGCGGGTCGACTGGAAGTTCCTGCGGCGGGATCCGGGCGATAATCTCCCGAATGGCGTCGTGCATCGAATCCGCACGCAACCCGAAAAAGACCCGGCTGGGGCTCAGGGCGTCGGCCAGCGAGATCCCCTTTCCGGTGCGCTCTAGGTCGAATTCGTCGCCGATCCGGCCGACCAGCTCTTCGAGCACGTCTTCAATGGTGATGATGCCGGTCCATTCTCCCATGGCGTTGATTACGATTGCCATCTGTTCATAACGGCCCTGGAACCGCGTCAGGGCCTCCTCCAGGGGCAAGTCCTCCCGAAATTCAAGGCACGGCCGTGCGAGCCTCCTGAGCTGATCCGGGCTGAACTTCGGGGCCGGGCCCGCGACGAAGAGGTTCTTTACGTGGATGACGCCGACCGGTTTGGCTCCGCGGCGTTCGACCAGCGGGTAGCGGGAAAAGCGCGTCGCGCGGATCACCTGCAGGTTTTCCTCCCAGGGCCGATCGAGCTGGATCACCTGAAGATCACACTCGCGGCACATCGCGTCGTGTACCTTGAGGTCCCCCAGGTCGATAATGTTCTCGATCAGCAGCAACCGCCGGAACGGAATGAGACCGAGCCGCTCGGTTCGCCCGAACATCATCTTCAAGTCGGCGCTTCTCGGGCGGAGCAGCGAGACGATCACGCAGACCAGGAGGATGTTGATGATGAGTGCCAGCGACACTTCGACGGGCAGATTGTAGACGTCGCTGAGCAGCATTTTTACGCCCAGGATCAGGATGATCGAGGCGAACCCGTAGTGCAGGAAGTGAAACATCTGCATGAACTCTGCGACTGCGAAGTAGAGCGCCCTGAGCCCGAGCAAGGCGAAGATGTTGGAGGTGTACACGATGAAGGGATCGGGCGTGATCGCGAAGATGGCGGGGATCGAGTCGGCAGCGAAGATGATATCCGATGATTCGATGGCCAACAGTATGATGAATAGCGGCGTGGCCCAGAGCCTGCCTTTTTTTCGAATGAAAAAGCGGTTTTCCTCGTAGCGGTCGGTAACTGGAAAAAACCTCCGGAATGCGCGGAGGACCCAGTTCCTCCGCGGGTCATAGAGAGCCTCTTTTTTCCGAATCATGCCGATGCCGGTTGCGACCAGGAACGTCCCGAACACGTAGATTATCCAGTGGAAGCGTGCCATCAACGAAACGCCGCCGATGATGAAGGCGGCGCGCAGGATGATGGCCCCCCCGATGCCCCAGAAAAGCACCTTGTGTTGGTACGCCGGCGGCACGCGGAAGTAGTTGAAGAGAAGGATGAAGACGAAGATGTTGTCGATGCTCAGGGATTTCTCGACCAGGAACCCGGTGAAAAATTCCAGTCCGGCGTCAACGCCGCGTTCATGGAAAAGAACGACGCCGACGTTGAAGAGGAGGGCCAGGCCGACCCAAAAGGCGAACCACAGAAGCGCTTCTCTCATGCGGATCACATGTGGACGGCGCTGAAAAAGGCCCAAGTCAATCGCAAGCATTGCGATGATAAATAGGGTAAAACCTCCCCAGAGGGCCATCTCTTCATACAGCATAGGTCATAAGTCCCAGGAAGAAATTTCCTTTGCTTACTGTATGGGCTAAACGATGCAATAAGTATAGATCCCGCTGTTATTAGCGTCTATAATGCCGTTACGGTTATTCTTGTGTTTGCGGAAAGCTACAATGAACCCCTCTATAAGATTTTCATGTCAAATCATTTTCCACAGGGGAAGGTATAATAAAATGCATTGAATACTATTCCCGCCTGCGGTTCCATATCTGATACATGCTCGCCCATAGTGCCCTCCTGCGCACCGGATAACCCTACGCATCCTTATAGGAGATCGAAGCAAAACGCTGGATTTACCTCCTCAACAAAACCCTTTTCCTCCCAGAGTTTAGAAATGCCAGAACTCAATCAGCAATAAATCTGTACAATATTTGTTAAAAGTATATCATTTATTTTAGGTGTGAATATTTCAAAGGCAGACGTGAGCTTCTTAAGGAAACATTAAGTGTTTAGAGGAATGGCAACTACAACTGGTTCAGAAAGTACTCTTTTTCGTACACTATATCCTACGGGTCCTTTCGTCGCGACAGAACGCGGAGCAGCACCGGCACCCACTGGAACAACGAGGTAAGATCGACGCCGTCAAAGCTCAGAAAACCGGTCACTGCAGTACGAATCCGCTTGATATCGTCATGTAGCTCTGCGATCTGGGTCTTAACACGCTCCGCATCTGCAGTAAGCTCTGCCATCGCGGCCTCGCGCAGGTCCTTCACGGCGTCAACTTCGGGGCCAAGGTGCAGATGGCCGGCAGCAACGACGGCAACCACGGCCAGCACGATATCGACTACGGCAACCGCGAGGGCGGCACCTGCGTTATCAAGACGCGGTGCGAGATACAGATAGAGGGCGATATTCAGCATCCCCGCAGCCAGAACGGCCAGGAGTGCGGCGGCGATGTAGAACGCGGCCTGCTGG
>JBLMWN010000211.1:0-2662 GCA_050257255.1 Betaproteobacteria bacterium
GCTCATTGTCTTGAGTGATGAACCGAACCAATTTGCGAAGATCGCCACGGTCGTCATCCGTCCAGGAGGCGCCGTTTCGGGGCTCGTGAGGGCGCTTGCGAGGCCGGGAGGCGAGCGGAGGGGCGAGATCGCTCAGGCCGCGCTGCTGCTCAAGGCCGCTGAAAGTGTGGCGATCATCGTTCCGTCGATGCCGTTGCAGGAAGAAAATGCCAGAATACAGGAACTGGCAAGACGGCTTCAGAACGTAACGTACTATCCTCTGGTGGAAGGGGGAAATCTCCAGGGCGGCCTCGATATGGGTCTGATGCCGGACTATTATCCCGGTTATCAGAAAGTGGGTCCGCATGCCCGCGCGGGCTTCGCAAAGGCATGGCATGCCATACTGCCTGATGCCGCGGGAATGAACGCGGTCGAGATGATCCGCGCCATCGAACCAGGTGAAATCGCTGCGCTTTACATCATGGGCGACGATCCAGTAAAGAGCGATCCGGGTCTCCGTGTCCTGCTGAAAAAACTCGACTTTCTGGTTGTGCAGGACGTTGTTCTGACCAAGACGGCCGCGATTGCGAACGTAGTCCTTCCGGCGGCGAGCTTTTTTGAAAAGACGGGAACCATTACCAATCTCGAGCGGAGACTGCGCCTGCTGACGAAGGCGGAGGAGCCCGCCGGAGCATCACTGCCGGACTGGAAGATCATCAAGACACTCGCGACCAGAATGGGCGCTGCCATGAATTACACGTCGGCCGTGGAGATCATGACGGAGATCAAATCCACCGTGCCGATGTATAGGGATCTCGCCGTCGACGCCTGCTGGCCGCCGAACCGGTTGTTTGCCGCCGGTACGAATGGAGTTTTTTTGCAGCCGTCGCTTCAATCACAAATCGATGCATGCGACACCTGTTTCATGCCGTGCAATAATAGGTCCTGAATTCATTTTCTCAGTGAACAGGAGGTGAGGGAGGTAAATCATCTGCGCTGGCAAAATTCAATAATCACAATGCAAAAAAAGGAGGCCGAGGATGGATTTTCTTAGTCATCAAAAGCAGCGAAAACGTTTCCTATGGCAACTCGTGGCAGTTTCAATGCTACTGTTCCTGATCCCCTTCTCCATGAACAGTTGCAGCAACAAGAGTTACGATACGCCTTTGACTGCACAGACGTCGGCAACGTTGCTCTCGCCGGAAACGCTCAAAACATGGATAGACGGCGGAGTCGTGAACAGTACGGGATTCGACCGGGTAGTCATTCTGGATGTCACATCGCAGGCAACGTACAGTGCCGGCCATATTCCCGGCGCACAGTTCGTCAACAGCGGCGATATTTATCAGGTCCGCCAGGAAGGCCCTGCAACCGACGTGAATATGTCCCTGGACGGGCCGCACATGGACGCTCTGATCCAGAAGTACGGGATTGACAAAAATACCACTATAGTCTTTACGAGCGGAGGCAGTCGCTCAGCAGGCACTGTCCTCTCTGCGACCAGGGCCTACTTCACATTCCGGTACTGGGGCTTCCCGAAGGAAAAGCTCAAAATGCTCGACGGGATAAACTTCTCCTGGGCTGCAGCATACGGATTGACCACGGATGTACCCCCGGCACCCGTTTCATCCACCTACAGCGTCAAGAACAACGCCGCGCTCCGCACCGACCTGCGGGCGTCATTGGCCGACATGATCAACGTGGCCGAAGGCAAGGTGCCGAATGCCGTTCCCATCGACATGAGAAGTTCGGCCGCTGACGGATCGTATGTCGGCAAGCGCGGTTCAACTACCGGGGTATTCAACCCGGGCGGCGATTATGTGGCGTTCGAAGGGCACGTGAAGGGCGGCAAGGCTTTGCTCTACACGGACATGTTCGATTCGGCAAACAATTATCGTTTCAAATCGCCGGACGTCCTTGCAGCCATGTTCAATGCTGTAGGCATCGATGGTACAAAATACACTCACGCTTACTGAAGGACGGGAGTGATCGCCAGTTCGGCGTTCTTTGTTCTCGATGCTATTTTGGATTGGCCTGTTGCCAATTACGACGGCTCTTGGAGCCAGTGGGGTCAGATGTCAGGAAGTTCAGACAACGAAGGAATGTTGAATCCCGACTCTCCCATGAGAACGGATGTCCCGTCCCGAAGCGAACTCGTTGTTTACAATTACGACACGACCGCGGGACCTGTGTTCTTTACCGGGACCGGCCTCAACGATATGACCGCATCCGGCACCTTCACCGGCACGGCAAACAGGAGCTTTAGAATCCAGATCGATAGTGTGGACGCGCCGGATACTTTCAGCTGGTTAAAGAGCGCGCCAACGCAGACTATCCCGGATGCAACATTAGTACCGATTTCTGCAGAGACAACAACATTAATTGATGGTATGACCATTACCTTTGGCGCCGCCACCGGCCACACCGCTGGGGACAGATGGGATTTCATCACCAAGCGCGCGGTGGAGCGGCTCGCTCTCGACGGAAGCATCTGCTCAAGCAGCACCAGCGTGGCTGGAGTGACAACATACAGCCCCGCGGGATGTACGCCTTTGCTGCCTAACTCGTATGCAACCGGAAACGAGATCGAAGATGCAGATTCCGCGTATTTTGGCGCGGGCGGCGGCATCGGTGGCGGCGGTGGAGGTGGAGGAGGGCCGATAGCGCCGGGCTATTAAACTAT
>JBLMWN010000212.1:0-7587 GCA_050257255.1 Betaproteobacteria bacterium
CGGTCATTTTGCCCATGAAAATCGGCTTGAAACGCCTTCTGAACCGATAAATTTTGCTCTCCGTTGAACCACAATATATAGTGGCATCAAGATTATTCAATACCTTACCTTGTTATTTTTCCCTTTACAATTATCCCTGCTTATGATATAAAAACATCTAACAAAAGACTTTTCATTCACCCGCCATTTCAGTAAATTTTGAGTCTCGGACATTGATTTATTCTTTCCTTAAAGGGGAGGCCTATGCAGCTAAAAACCCTCGAAATGATCGGCTTTAAATCTTTCTCAGACAAGACGACGATCACTTTCCAGCCTGGCGTCACGGCTGTGGTGGGACCAAACGGCTGCGGCAAGAGCAACATCTCAGACGCCATCCGATGGGTGCTGGGAGAACAGAGCGCCAAACACCTCCGCGGCGACAAGATGGAAGATGTCATCTTCAACGGGAGCGAGAGCCGCAAACCCCTCGGCATGGCAGAGGTGACCCTGAGGCTCACAAACGTGGGCGGTAAATTACCATCCGAGTTCGGTCAGTATGAAGAGATCGAGATCACTCGCCGGCTCTACCGTTCCGGCGAGAGCGAATACCTTATCAACAAGATTCCGTGCCGCCTCAAAGATATCCGCGACCTTATGATGGACGCAGGCGTGGGAGCCAGAATACACGCCATCATCGAGCAGGACAAGGTGGACCAGATCCTTTCTTCCAAACCCCAGGACCGCCGTTTTCTGTTCGAGGAAGTGGCCGGTGTGATGAAATACAAGGCCCGCCGCCAGGAGGCGCTCTCCAAGCTCGAATCGACCCAGCAAAACCAGCTCCGGGTCAACGACATCATCATCGAGGTGAAGCGACAAGTCAATTCCCTTGACCGTCAGGCAAAAAAAGCCGAGCGGTACCAGAAGCTCCGCAATGAAATGAAAGACCTCGACTGCAGGCTTGCCTCGGTCGAGTACTCTGACCTTGGGATCGAGTGGTCCTCGGCGACGGAGGAGTTCAAGAAAGCCGAGGACGAAATCACTGAACTGCACGCCGTCCTCGGCAAAATCGAATCTGCGATCGAGGAGTCCCGGGCTGATGCCCTCGCCGCGGAGCATGAGCTTGCGGCGCTCCAGCACAAAATCCATGAGACGGAGACCGCGCTCAGTCGAGCCGAGCATCGCGTCGAAATGTCGAAGAGCCAGATCGCCTCGCTCTCCGAACAGCGCAGCCGCGATCTTTCCGACAGAGAATATCTGAACGCGGAGATTGCCCGAACGGCAGAGCAGCGCGCGCTGCACGAGCAGGAATCACTCACTCTCGCCGAGGCGATCACGACTCAGAATGCCCTGCTTGGAGAGAAAACCGCGGCTCTTGAAGAGCTGGCCCGGGCACTCAAGGAAAAGGAGTTGTCACTCGAGGAGACAAGGAACGGGATCTTCAGCGCCATGAATGAATCAGCGGCCGAAAAAACGAAGATCGCCAACCTGCAGTCCCGAATCGCGCAACTTGACGAGCAGGATGCCCGGGGACTGAAGGAGATGAGGGATCTTGCACAGAAGCTCCAGGAACTCGCGGTACTTCTCGATCAGAAAGAACGAGAACATAAGGACATAGCAGCCCGTCGCGTTGCTGCGCAGGAAGACCGCTCTATAATTACCGCACGGTTGGCACGGACCCTGGAAAAAAAGAAATCACTGGAAGCCGATCTGGGAGCAGCACGGAACAGGCTCGCAGGCCAGGGTTCCCGTCTGCGGTCCCTGCGTGAGCTGGAACAGCGGCTGGAGGGCTATCAGAAAGGCGTGCAAACGGTCATGTCTGCGCGTAAAGAGGCTGCTGCAGGCGAAGGTGTCGGCACCATCCACGGCCTGGTTGCGGACATGATTGAGACCGAGCCCCGGTATGAACTTGCAATCGAGGCCGTTCTCGGCGACCGGCTTCAGTATGTCGTTGTCGACTCACAGACAGATTCGCTGAAGGCCATCAACTATCTCAAGAGCAGGAGCGGCGGACGGAGCACCTTCGTGCCCAAGACGCCGCGGGAGATCAAGTCGGAACCCTTCGTGAAGAACGGCCATGCCGGAATCATCGGTTCAGCCTTGAGCATCGTGCGCTGCAGTGACAGCTACAGCAACGTAGCCCAGTATCTTCTGGGCGATGTAGTCGTCGTGGACACGATGGATACTGCGCTGTATCTTTGGAACAAAAACGGTTTCAGCAAGACCGTCGTCACTCTTTCCGGCGAGATCCTCGACCCCTGGGGGGCGGTCACCGGCGGCGCCATGGAACAGGGCGGCACCGGCATGCTGACCAAGCGGCGCGAGATCAAAGACCTTGAACATGAAGTTTCCGAACTCACGACGCTTGTCGCCGGGTTTGATGCCGAGTTGAAATCCATGGATGCTGCTCTCGACTCGGACCACAAGATCGAAGAGGAGCTTTCCCGGCAGATCCACCGGGATGAAATCGAGCTCGTAAACTGGGACAAAGACTGCGCGTCCGTAAAAGACGAGATCGTTCGTACGACCGAACGGTCAAGAACCATCGAGGCCGAAGCCGCCGAGCGCACATCACAGCGCCGCGAGATGAACGCCGCGATCGATCAGTCCGTTGAAATGCTCCGCGGCCTCGAAGCAGGACACACGGACGCCCAAGCAAACATAGAAACCCTCCAGGCGGAACTTTCCCACAAAAAAGAGAACCTTGAGTCAGCCCGCGCTGAAATCACCGAGATCAGGATGGCAGTGACCGCGCTCCAGGAGAAGCAGGCCGCAGCATCCAGAAGCGTATCAGGGCTTCTGAAGTCCGAGGGTGAACTTGCCGAACGGCTTGTAAAACGTGATGCCGAAATCGAGGGCATTATCGGAAAAGTAGCCGAGCATGAGTCCACCATCGCCGAGGCCGAGAGCGAGATCAAGAGACATATCGACGTCCTCGATTCCGAGCGCCGCATCTATGTCTCAAAGCAAGAAGCGCATTCAGCAAAGATACAGACGCTCCAGGCCGCCGAAGAACAGGCACGCCAGGTCAGACACGACATCGAGGCGGTACAAAAACGTCTTTCTTCCAATGAGGTGAGGCGCACAGAGCTCCGCATGAAAATTGAGCACCTCAAAGACCGGATATGGGGCACCTATCACACCGAGCTAGAAGCCATCGTCCAGGAACTCGGACGGTTCGAGATCAATGTGGAGGAAGCGACACTCAGGTTCGATGAGTTGCGCGAAAAGATCGACCAGATGGGTCCCATTAACGTAGACGCCCTCCAGGAGTACAATGAGCTCAAGGAGCGCTACGATCTTCTCTCTGCGCAGCAGAACGACATCAATGAGTCTATCGGCAATCTCAAGGCGACCATCGCCAAGCTTGACGGCGAGACCATTGAACTCTTCACTGAGGCCTTTAATACGATCCAGGAGAAGTTCAAGGAAGTATTCTCCCTCCTGTTCGAGGGGGGCAAGGCAGAGCTCGTGCTGCTGGACCCGTCGAACATCCTCGAGTCTGGAATCGAGATCATCGCCCAACCTCGTGGCAAAAAGTTCCAGAGCATCTCACTCCTGTCGGGGGGCGAACGGGCGCTCACTGCCATCGCGCTCCTTTTCGCAGCCTTCTTGGTCAAGCCCAGCCCCTTCTGCATGCTCGACGAAGTCGACGCACCTCTCGATGAGGCGAACGTCACGCGATTTACCCGCCTCATCCGCGAGATGAGCAGCCACTCCCAGTTCATAACGATCACGCACAACAAGCGCACCATGGAGATGGCTGACGCGCTCTATGGTATAACGATGGAAGAACCCGGCTGTTCCCGCGTCATCTCGGCCAAGCTCCGCGAACCGGCAATGGCCTAGCCGCATTTTCGGCTTTCTTTCAAATACTCTCCGTGATATCCTTTTTACTAACAAAAAGACATTCGGCCTTTTTCGCTTGCAATCGGTTTTGTGCGGGAATCGGTGAAGAAATAGGGCGGTGTGCTTGCCGCAGAGGGATAGAAAAACGATTTTCGGTTCATTGTCTGGCAGGATATCGAATTTTAATGGGCTGACGTCGTCCTTGCCCGAGATGGCGTAAGGATGATCTGCTCCCGACTGACCGCGTCCGGCGATACTACTGCTACATCATAGCCACTGAAAGGCATGCCGGGTGATTCGAATTTTGACCGGATTTCCGCTTCTTTCCCTTCAGCACACACGATCGCCCGGATCACGTCACCCTGTTTGACGACCGTAACCATGCTGCGGCTGCCTGCCGTTTTGTCCTGAAGGGATTCTTCCCACCGGCTCAGGTCTTCCTGGATTGTTTTATCCAGGGTTGTTTGGATGACAAGGCCGCTGTTGTATAATGCGTGCTCGCCAAAGAGATTAACAAGCATCTGCTCCAGCGCATGCTGATAACAGGGCCGTCCATTCCCATCGGTGAGCGCGGAAAAATCGAACCTCCCGCTTCCCTCCTGCCTCAGTTCGATCGGCGCCTCAAGCGCCGCCGTATATTCCTCATCGGTCAGGATTTTTGCCTGATGTATATTGAAGAGCACCTGCCCCTGGCGATGCTTGGCCTTCTTCAAACGTTTAAAAGGATTGTAGTAACGCGGGTTCGGCAGCATGCCGGCAAGGAGGGCTGCCTCGCCTGCCGTAAGCTCTAACGCATGTTTATCGAGATAATACCGGCTCGCTGCTTCGATGCCGTATATATTTTCTCCCCACTCGACTTCGTTCAGATAAATCTCGAGGATCCTGCGTTTTGAAAGTATTTCTTCGGCCTTCCTTGCCAGCACATACTCGCGCAGCTTTCGAGAAATAGTTTTTTCCTTTGACAGGAGCACGTTCTTGATCATCTGCTGCGTGATCGTACTCCCGCCCCGGGCAAACCTGCGTTTCTTGACATCGTGCACTAAGGCGTCCCAGGTTGCCTTATAGTTCACTCCACGGTGCTCGAAGAAAGTATCGTCTTCAGCAATCACTACCGCCTGAATAACGACATCGGGAAGGGCGGAAATAGGAATCCAGATGCGGAATTTGCGCTCATAGTACTGGGTCAGGACCTTTCCCTCACTGTCGAGCACCTCAGAGGCCGCTGCAGGTCGATAGCGTTTGAGAGCGGATACATCCGGAAGGTTGCGAAGAATGACAAAGAACCACAGAAGGATGATGAGGCCGGAGATAGCGAGAAGCGCAAACCCGGCAAAAAAAAACTTTTTCATGGTCAAATGCTATTTCTTCTCCTCATCATTGTGATCGCGGCGCGTATCATCCCTTCTACAGAAGGAACCCGGTTCTTCGCCTCAGCCCCATCCGAAACCCTTCTTGAACCGGAAAACCGCTGGTACGATGGCTGCGAGAATAATGGCGGTAATGATGATGTCCTGCATGATAAGCAATCCAAAAAACGTTCAATGATAAAGGATAGAAAACAATGATTGCGATGCTCTTTCCTGGTGTCTAACTCTGACCTTTCTTAAGATCGCAGAGCTATCGGCCCTATCTCGCCTCGATGAGGTCCCGAAGGGCCTGGATCGCCGCAGGGTCACGCCAGTCACGGGGGCCGATTACTTTGTACTTCACAATGCCTTCACGGTTAACGACGTAGGTCTCCGGGAACTTGAAGGTGCCGTATCGTCCTGCCGTAGCCCGGTCAGGATCGAGGAGCACCGGGACATTCAACCCGTTCCGCTGCAGAAAGGACGTCACTGCCGTGGCGCCGCCTTCGTCAACGCTCACTGCAAGCATGACAAAGTCCCTGTTTGTGAACTCCTGATTGAGCATTGCCAGAGTCGGGAGTTCGTCCACGCACGGGGGACACCACGTGGCCCAGAAATGAACCATCACGACCTTCCCGCGGAAATCCGAGAGGTTCACTACGTGCCCATCCGGAGCCGGGAGACTAAACTCGGGCGCCCGGTCGCCGTTCGTGATGATCTTTCTTTCGCCCCTTCTGTCCTTGATGATATAACCAACGACAAAGAGAGAGACAAGCAGAACAATGACGACAAGAAAAACTATGTGTTTTGCGTTTTTTGCTTCCCTGGCGGCCATGTGGTCATCTCTTTTTTCAAGAATGCCTTGTGCTGCGGTTACGGAAGCATATTATACGATTTATCTCCGACCGTATCAAGGGGAATTAATGCAGGTTCTGTCGCGAGAAACGCGATACGGCGTATAGCGTCAAAAATATGATTCAGTGTGCAGAATGGCAAGCGTCCCTGCGGTGGATGCTCATCGAATCGAGGTTTGCATCCCGCACGCCGCATTTTTGACTGGAAAAAAAAGGTCAGTTTGTTATAATGAGACGTTATGATTCAGGAAATCAAACTGCACGGGAAAGCCGATGAAAAAATGGATTATTTCGTCACCATTACCGGCGCCGATTTAAGCAGCAGGTACTGCTACGAATCCCTCCCCGAGGGCGACCGTTTCTTTACCGGCAGAAACGAATTCGTCATTACCCCTACCGGCATCAGTTATACGGGGACCGGCGGCAATCTTTGTGAATATATGTTCGGCGTGGACCTGCCGCTCAAGGACCTTCTGCGTAAGGACGTCTCAAACCGCCTTGTCATGTATGGCGCGTTCTACGACAACACCGACAACATCACCTTCACCAATAATACCGCCGGTAAGGAGTCCTTCGACCATGTTTTTCTCACTGGCCACGCGGTTTCGAACTACTATTTCTTCATTCATACGTCGAACAAAACTGATATCAAGGATATTCAGCGTGATATTCTCAGGAACATCGGAAAGCACCTGAAACGAAGCACGACCGTCGGTGCCGCCGACGACACTCGGCTCTGCAGAGAGATCTTCGAAGCGTTGGACAATTCCGGGGCCCTCGTGTTTCTTTTTCGGCTGCTCAATCGGCATAACGAGGAATATTTCTGCACCTTCAACAGATATTATTCGGAGCAAAAATCCCTGACGCCGGAGGCTCATGCAGTTCTGGACAATCTGGCGCGGAAATACAACATTATACCCTATCAGCAGGAACGCATCAAGATCGACGGCATGTACAAGCTTCCAGAAAACAAGAAAATCGTCGACGAGTACAAGGACATCCTTATTTCCGTTTCGGAAAAAGGAGAAGTAAATCCTTCTGAGCTGGCAAAGCTCTCCCGTCTGCGCACGCTGAGCATCCGGCTCAACATACCTCATACCCTCTTTGATACACTCGACGAACTCCTCCTGAAGGACATGAACATTGTCGAGGTCGAGGAACCCGACTATGTGCGGGACACGCGGGCGATCTTCGAGGGGCTCTTCTTCCAGACCGACAAGATCAAGGGACATATCTCGCAGGAAGACCTGGTCAAGCTCCTGATGGCCAAGCAGAAGTCGACCCTTGTCCGCGATCAGGCCTTTGAAGGCCTACTGCTTGACACGGTCCGCGCCTGCGACGAGCACGCCCGTGATACGAACGACATGAGCGTGCTTGAGACCATGAGCCGCATCCTAACTTATTTCGACCGTTACGACAGCACGGCGACAACTATCAGCAACCTCGCCTTTATGGATCGATAGGTCGAAAGGGCCTGTTGCACCTGATAGGTGGTCTGAAAACCATTAAAAATTGGGATATTTAGACCCAATATCACCTGCCACGATGGCTGTAATGGAAAC
>JBLMWN010000213.1:0-4231 GCA_050257255.1 Betaproteobacteria bacterium
AAGCGGGTCGAGATCGCAGGGGATTATTGCCTTGCTGACGAGATCGTCCCAGCACGCCGTGCCCCTGATAGGTGAGAATTCCGCAAGCAGGATGCGGACATGAAGACTTTTTAAAAATCGTATCCCCTCCTCTACTTCATCAAGTTCCTGGCCCGGAAGGCCGTAGAGGAGGTACGCGCCGATGTGCTCCTTGGTGAAGCCCTGTTTCTGCAGGGAATCGACCGATTTCTCAAAATCGCAGAGCGTGACTTTGCCTCCCGTGCTTTCCTGTCTTGCGCGGTCAACGGTCTCGAGGCTCAACCGGATGGTTGAAAATCCCGCCGCTCTCATCATACGCGCAAGTTCGTCATCGATAAAGCGAGCGTGCAGCCCGTTCGGGGCATGGAGCCGGACAGGGAGGCCGAGATGAATGACCGCGTCGAGAAGCGGCTTGATATGATGGTCGGCATCGTACAGGAGCGCATCGTCGTAAAAAGCGAAGTCGCTGACTCCCATCGAAGAGAGTTCCTGCATTTCGTTCACAACATCGTCAACCGTTCTTCGTTCATATTCCGGAGACAGGGACCGCGATGCGCAATAAGAACAATGAAAAGGACATCCTGTTGAAGTAAGAAGCGGCGCAAAGGGATAGTGAGTATAGAGGTTAAGCCTGTAGTAGGGCATCGGCTTACGCGCGGGAAGAAGCGTGATCCCGAAGCCATCGAGAATTGAAAGGAGCCGGTCTTTCAGACGACCGGTATAAATATAATCCGCCCCGGAGTTACGCGATGCGTGATCGGGATAGAGTGCCGGGTAAATGCCGCCGAGGACAATCGGAACGTCCCCCGCTGTCTCTTTCACGATCCTGACCGTCTCCTGTACGCCGGGATACCAGTAGCTCATGATCGAAGTCATTAGCACCACGTCGACCGGCAGGTCGGACATGAGCCTGGCCCTGAACTCGTCCGCGCTCATACCGTATTGTTTGTAATACCTCGGCATGTTTTTCAGCAGTGCGGGCTTTTGCACCACCTCCGTTCGATATTTACCAATACCGTACTGATCCGGCTCGAACGAATCCGCGCAGTCGATGAAGAACAGGTCTGCGTCGAAAGCGCTCACATACTCCGCAACCTTCAGCAGGCCGAGCGGACGAGCCCAGAGATTAAATGCCGCAAAGTCAAAAATCCACGGGTTGATGAGGAGAATGCGGGGTTTCATGATAAACGGGAGCAACACCGGCTTGACACCCGCCGTCCGGCGCCTTGATTTCGTCGCGCGGTGATGTTATGATTGACTTTCAAAACCATCCTTCCAAACACTTTCATTGCGGCCTACTCTCTCTTACGAGGAGCAATACATCATGCGGGCGAAACCAGCGTATAAGCTTTGCCTTCTGACCGTCTTCATCATACTCTTCTGTTCCCTCTTCCCCTGTTCTCTTTCCGCGGCCGGAAAAATAAATTGTCTCAAGTGTCACAAACAGCTGACAAAAGGGAAGTTCGTACACAAGGCGCTTGCAATGGGGTGCCCCGCTTGCCACACGGGGATAGATGCCGGCACGGTGCCGCACAGGAAAACAACCACCGTGGCAAGAGGGCTCTCGTCGGAGCAGCCTGACTTGTGCTACGGTTGTCACGATCAGGGGATGTATTCCAAAAAAAACGTTCATCCGGCGATCGGCATGGGCTGCACCGGCTGCCACAACCCGCACTCGTCAAAGAACGCAAAATTGCTGAACACAAAGCCCCCTGCTTTGTGTTTCTCCTGCCATGACAAGGCCGGTTTTTCAAAAAAGACCGTACATCCACCCGTTGCCTCCGGCGACTGCCTGACCTGCCATAGCCCCCATTCTTCGGACGAGATGGCGCTGCTCGTGAACAAGCCCGTCGAGGTATGCCTCATGTGCCACAGCGACATTGCGCACTGGCCGCACTTCTCCTCCCGAATCGCTGCAGGCGGTACGGCGCCACAAGACCCCGTGAGACCGGGCAAGCCTTTTTACTGCGGAAGCTGCCATGAGCCTCACAGTTCCGACATCCGCTTTTTGTTCAGGTTTAACGCCCGATCTGAAAAGGAACGCTGTCTTCACTGCCACCAGAAGGATTAGGCGGAAACAATGCAGGATCACACGGATCGGAGGACCTTCCGGAACACATCAAGGGGCTGGGCGCCCACGACGGACTTTTTGTCTCCGATAAAGAAGGTCGGCACGCCCGTCACGCCGAGACGTGTTGCTTCTTCCTGCGCCCCTGCGAGCTCCGGCAGGTACTTCCCGCTTTGTACGGCATTTACCATGGCCTCAACATCGAGACCCGCGTCCTGACCGATCTGCTTGAGCACATCGAGATCTCCAATGTCAAGACCGTGAGAAAAGTATGCGGCAAACAGGGCCTCGTGAAAAGGATCAAACCTTCCCTGCTCCCGGCTGAATTCAGCAGCCTGAAGTGCCATGCGGGAGTTGGACAAGATGGGCCGGTCGACGAACGCAATCCCGAACGGTGCACCCATTCTTCGAAGGTGCTGCATGATACGGCTTATGTCCTCGGGACGGAACCGCTTCGCCATGGGCGTCCCTTCAGGGGGCGTTTCCGGATGGATCTCCACTCCCCGCCATTCCACCGTAAGGTCGAACTCCTGCTTCAGCTTTTCGACGATGCCCTCGCCAATATAGCAGAACGGTCAGATGTAATCCGAAAAGATTTTGATGCGAATGGTCATGGGTTTGCCTCTCTCGCGTCATGGTCCAGGCGAAGGGATAATACAGGGAGCGGACTTCGACCTCGTCCAATTTGCAGGCGCCTTAATTTACTCCTTTGCACGGTTCATCTGCGTCGATCGGCGAAATCTGAAATCTGACATCCGCGCTCTCCGCCTGCGCTGGCCTTTGCGAGCCTGCACCCTACGCTTACGAGTGCTCCGTGTAGCTCGCGCTGCGAAAGCACTGCCACAAGCGAGTGTACGATGTGCTCTGCGTGAGCCGAACGTTGTTCCGGGGTCACCGTTTCAGCTAGACTGCATTGAATTTGATAAAAAGGTTATTTTCCTCCGTCTGGATCCTGTCTTTCAGCATTACATAGAGCAATTTGATCTCTCCCGCAAATTCTGCTTCATCCCCGCCCCCGGAATATTTGTCGAATATCTGCATTGCTTTTTTGCTGACGTTCTCCATGTCCGTGATAAAGTAATCCAGTACCACCTTCAGGTCTTGATTGTCCGCTGCGGCTTGCCGCAGCTTAGGATAATACTGCTCATCCTCTTTCGACATGTGGGCTATCAGCAGGTCTCTTGCCGATAGAAACTTTTCCCTTCCAGGTCTTGATGAAATGCCCACTGTTTTGACTTGATCGAGGATATCAAGTATGCTTTTGTGTTCGTTCTTTAATTCTTCAATGAGGTTGGACATTTGTTTATCCTATCATCCGACGTGCCAGGTCTTCGATCATGTGTTTCAGGGATTGCCATGAGATGAATCCGTCACAATTTCTCTAAATTGTTCAAAACTATTTCAAGGTCTTTGCAGACAGGAATCTGATCGTCCCGCATTATACCCGCCTCACACCACACCTCATCCCTAACGGCCTTCGATGTCCTTGAGTCAGAAGATAACTATGAAAAAAGAGAACTGTCAAACAGCAAGACACGATGCTATAGATTCTTCTTTAGCTTTTCAATGATGCTCTCTCGCCGATATAGCAGAACGGGCAGAAGGAATAGGAAAAACCCGGATGCTCTTTTCCGTGTGCGCTATCTAACAGGATATAGTACCACCACTGAGAGAGAAAAGGAAGCACGCGAAAGCGCGGAAACGCGGAGAAGACTTCATCATTTTCGGCCAAAGTTCCTACTGCACTTCCAGACCAGCATCAAAAAAACTCTATCTGCAATTCGTCAGTTCATGGTCCTCTCTCCGCGTTCTCCGAGGCTCCGCGTGAGCAATGCTTTCCGGACCCGACTCGGCGTGAAGATAAATCACCCCGGACGTGCGCTCACCTTCGGGTGACCAGCAGCGTGCGCCGATCCCCGTTCTCCGCCGCCTGCTTCACCTGGGTCCCGCATCCCTCGCCGTACACCAGTTCGATCACCTCGACAAAGCCGGGGCTCAGACTGCGCGAACCAGGTGCTTTCCGGACATTGCAGTTGAACAGAAATGCATCGTTGATCATGGCGAGGACCTCATCGCCTTCCGAGAAGTGCATGGGCCAGAGGAGGCAGACCTTCGGCTTCACCTGCTCCAGGGGCAGGCCGAGCG
>JBLMWN010000214.1:0-2780 GCA_050257255.1 Betaproteobacteria bacterium
CGGAGAACGCCGCAGAGATAAATGCGTGCGAGGTTACTACGAACCCCGTACGCTGAACTATTGTCCCCATTGACAATCCGTTTTCTTGCTGATACCCTCAGATCATGGCCACTGAACAGAAGCACATGCATACGTGCCCCAACTGCGGCACGCCGATAGAAGAAGACCGTTATGTCATGAGGCCCGACGGCACCTACCGCTGCGAACACTGCTATTTCAACGACACTTACCTTGAAGGCGTTGTCCACTATATTGATACGGCTTACCTGGTGACGCTCGAGGCCTTCGTGAACGCCATCGATGCGCGGGAACATGAAGTCGGCAACCATTCGCTCCGGGTCACGGAATTTTCCCTCATCATCGCCAATGCCTGCGACGTACGGGGACGGGAACTTGTGGATCTCTATTGCGGCGCACTGCTTCATGACATCGGCAAGATCGGCGTACCCGATGTGGTATTGCACAAGGCAGGGCCTTTGAACCCTGAAGAGCAGATCATGATGCGCAAACACCCTGAGATCGGCTATCGGATCATCGGTCGCATCGGCTACTTTGGTCGTGCTGCCGAAATTATCCGCAGCCACCACGAGCACTTCGACGGCTCGGGTTACCCGCGCGGGCTCAGGGGCGACGCCATTCCGCACGGGGCCAGGGTATTTGCCGTGGCCGACGCCCTCGATGCGCTTACGGTAAAACGTCCCTACCGCGAGGCGCTTTCATTCGAAAACGCCCTGGAGGAGATTATCAAGGCATCGGGAACTATCTTCGATCCCGCAATGATCCAGGCGGCCATCAAGGCATCAATTGAGCTCAAGGAATATGTAGGCAGGATTGTGTTCAGTGGCATGGAACACAACCGCATGCGTGGCCTCGATCTGGATGTATAACGTTTTTCTTAGCAACTTCCTTATCACTTATCCTTTCAACACCCCTGCAGGGGACTTCTGATGTGCCTGCACCTTCGTTACTCCTTTTCATATTCCCGATCGGCTGATATTGCATATCATCGGGCGTGTAATTTTTACTCATTCATGATCCTGGTCTTGTAATTTCTTTCAGGTTACGCTAAATAAACAACTTGAGATGTTCTGCTTTCAGAAATAGAATTTGACAGCAATGGAGCCGAGTGTTATAGATTAAATTAATCATACAACAGATAACAGTCCCGACAAAGCCGATCCCTATGCGAGAAGGGTGAGGAAAGCGGCGGGTCTTGAGGGGGGAAGATGGCCGAGTTGTCGAAGGAAAGACCTTTGGCATGCCCGGCTTTTTTTTCACAAAAAAAGAGAGGAGGAATGTCTATGTATTCTGCAATCACAGTCAATCAGGTGCTGCGAGCGAAGGGGCATGGTTTTCATGCAGTCGGTCCGGAAACAATTGCGTATGACGCTCTCGAGATCATGGCCGAGAAGAATATCGGCGCCCTGCTTGTCGTTGAATGCGGCAGACTCGTCGGCGTCTTTTCGGAACGGGATTACGCCCGCAAGGTGATCCTCAGGGGCAAGTCGTCGAAGAACACGACGGTGCGGGAGCTGATGAGCAGTCCGCCGATTACCGTCGGACTGGACACGTCTTTGCAAGACTGCATGGTACTGATGACCAAAAATCATGTCCGCCATCTGCCGGTGATGGACCACGATGTGCTCATGGGCGTCGTGAGCATCGGCGACGTGGTCAACACGATCATCTCGGAGCAGGAAGCGACTATTGTAGAGCTTGAGGAATACATCGCCGGAACGGGATACCAGTAGACGGCTGGTCGCCCTGGGCGCATATCCCGATTATGACCCTGCTTTAGGTATCAATTATATTGAAAACTCCAAATCGGCTTCGGGGCCGGTCATGGCCGGACCCCTGCCGACGTCCTTTCTCTTTCCTCCGCCGGTCTTCAGTGTATGACATGAATCATAGCGTTCCGAATACATCTCCATTATTGTGATGCTAGATTTAGAATACGCGGAGCAAGCAGATATGCCCGCGCATAATTACATGGCAAGAGGAGGAGTGTTATGGAAACGCTGGATGTGACGACGATTATGCCGAGAGACCGGCACCCCCGAATCTTCAAGACCTTTGACGGACTCGGAAAGGGCGAGTCTTTCATCCTGGTCAATGATCACGACCCAAAGCCTCTCTATTACAGCTTTTTGCACGAGAGGGAAGGCCGGTTCGAATGGGAGTATCTTGAACAGGGGCCGTTGGTCTGGAAAGTAAAAATTGCGAAGAAGTAGGGCCGGGAAACACATGAACAAGGCGTGAGGCGGTCGGTTTACCGATGAACAACTTTCGAGAGAGTGGGATTGCACGTGACGGTTCCGAATATTGATTACGGCTTGTGCCAGGGCTGTGGAGGATGTGCAGAAGCGTACCCGATGTTTTTCGAGATGCGCGATGAAAAGGCGTGGATCATTAACGCCGACAAATTCAATGCCGAGGGGAACGAGGGCATTCTCACGATTTGCCCCTATTATGCCATCACGATCGAGCAGGCGTGAACCGCGCCAAAGCAGAGGCGTGGTCGAAAAAGCCGGTGGAATTTAATGAACCCTTTCTGCTGTTTTTCCCGATCCCGCGCGCTTCGGCGGCGGGGTCACGCCGTCCAGCAGCCGGAGAAACGACTCCCGTGCCGCTTCACTGTTCAGAATGCGGACATGCGTTTCATTGAACCCGATGACGCTGGTGGCTGCCGTTTGAAGAGAAGGCACCAGTTGGGAGCGCAGGGTGACCGCTCCATCGCTGCTTTCTCCCAACCCCGATCCTTCTTGGTGGGAATGAATAGC
>JBLMWN010000215.1:0-2928 GCA_050257255.1 Betaproteobacteria bacterium
TAGCGGTTATTCGGAGAGGAGGAATAAGGAGAATGGCAAAGGAAAACATCGAGGTCCTGTCGACGGAGAAAAGAACGTTTCCCCCGTCGAAGGAATTCAGTCAGAAAGCACACATCAAGAGCCTGAAGGAATACGAGCAGCACTACAAACGGTCTGTCGACGACCCGGAGAAATTCTGGGCCGAGATGGCCGAGAAGAGCCTCACCTGGTACAAGAAATGGGACAAAGTCTTGGAGTACGACTTCAACAAGCCCTTCATCAAGTGGTTTCAGGGCGGAAAGCTGAACGCCTCGGTCAATTGCCTGGACCGCTTCATCAAGACGCCCACCCGGAACAAGGCTGCGCTGATCTGGGAGGCGGACGGCGGCATGTATAAGACCTTTACCTACCAGCAGCTCTACTATGAGGTGAACCGGTTCGCGAACGTCCTCAAAAAGAAGGGCGTCAGGAAGGGCGACCGGGTTACGATTTACCTCCCCATGATCCCGGAACTCGCGATATCCATGCTGGCCTGCGCGCGCATCGGCGCGATCCACAGCGTGGTGTTCGGCGGGTTCTCCGCCAAGTCGCTGCGCGACCGCATCCAGGACTGTCAGTCCTCGATCGTGATCACGGCGGACGAGGGGCTTCGCGGCGGACGGTTCGTGCCGCTCAAGGCCAACGCCGACGAGGCGCTGCTCGAGTGCCCGACGGTGAAGGACATGATCGTGGTCCAGCGGGCCGGCACGGGCAAGGTCAACATGGAACCCGGGAGAGACTCGTGGTGGCACGAGGAGATAGCATCAAAAGACATCACCAACTACTGCGAACCCGAAGTGATGGACGCCGAGGACCCTCTCTTCATCCTCTACACCTCCGGCTCGACGGGTAAGCCCAAGGGCGTGCTCCATACAACCGGCGGTTACCTTCTCTTTACGAACCTCTCGTTCAAGTGGATCTTCGATTACCATGAGGAGGACATCCACTTCTGCACAGCCGACATCGGCTGGGTCACTGGCCACAGCTACATCCTTTACGGTCCGCTCAGCGCAGGTGCCACGTCGCTCATGTTCGAGGGCATCCCGACCTACCCCGATCCGGGCAGGTTCTGGGACATCGTGGACAAGCACCAAGTGAACATTTTCTACACCGCGCCGACTGCCATCCGTGCGCTCATGAAGGAAGGCGAGAGCTGGGTGACGAAGCACGACCTCTCGTCGCTGCGCGTTCTCGGCACCGTGGGCGAGCCGATCAACCCCGAGGCGTGGATCTGGTACCACACGAACGTCGGCAAGGAGAAACTCCCGATTGTCGATACGTGGTGGCAGACCGAGACCGGCGGCATCCTGATCACGCCGCTTCCCGGAGCCATGACGACTAAGCCTGGCTCAGCGACACGGCCCTTCCCGGGGGTCGTTCCGAAAGTGGTGAAGGAGGACGGCTCTCCCGCGGGCGCGAATGAAGGCGGCTATCTTATCATCGAAAAGCCCTGGCCCGGCATGCTCCGGGGCACCTATGGCGACCCCGAGAACAAGCGCATCAAGGAAGTCTATTTCACAAGGTTCCCCGGAAAGTATTTCACGGGAGACGGCGCGCGCGTTGACGAAGACGGTGACTTCTGGCTCATGGGCCGCGTTGACGACGTGATCAACGTCTCGGGACACCGGCTTGGCACGGCCGAGGTCGAATCCGCGCTCGTCAGCCACGAGGCAGTGGCCGAGGCGGCGGTCGTCGGCTATCCCCACGACATCAAGGGCGAAGGCATCTACGTCTACGTAACGCTGAAGGACGGGCAGAAACCGTCAGACGAACTGAAAAAGATCCTGGCAGGCCATGTTCGCTCGGTCATCGGGCCGATTGCCACCCCTGACAAGCTCCAGTTTGCACCCGGGCTGCCCAAGACGCGGAGCGGCAAGATCATGCGTCGAATTCTCCGTAAGATCGCGCGCGGGGATGTGGAGGATCTCGGCGATACTTCGACCCTTGCCGATCCGACGGTTGTAAATAATCTTGTCAAAGGCCGGGTGGGCAAGGAAGTGTGACCCAACATTTGACGGAAAAAATTAAAAGCCCGTTTGCCGGTGATCGCGAACGGGCTTTTGTTGTCTCCCTCGGCTCTAAAATCAACAAGGCCAACAAAATAAATACGTTACGCTTATTTGAACCGAACATATCTTGACAGGGATAGTGTTGGAACGTATACTTACTGCATATACATATATCACCGTTAAATTTTTTGGCTTTAGACGATTTAATTTTTTGCAGAGAGAGAAATATTTTGTCATGCTATTGCCGAGGAGCATTATATGAAACAGCTGATGTTTATTCTCGCGGCGGTGCTCGTTTCCGTCAGCGTCACGGGACAGGAGAAGCGATTCTCGGTTCCGCTCGGGGATTCTCCTTCCCTCGGTCCATTAAACGCACCCGTCACGATCGTCGAATTCTTGGATTTTCAATGACCGCACTGCGTGGCGGCCGGTCCGACCGTTAAAAAGATCATGGATACTTATAAGGACAAGGTGCGTCTCATCGTCAAGAACTATCCCTATATCTACCGCGACTATTCTCATCTCGCTGCAGAAGCCTCGCTCGATGCGCGTGATCAGGGCAAGTACTGGGAGATGCACGATCTTCTGCTCAAGCGATCCCCGAAACTGGATCGGGACAGCCTCATTGCCTATGCCAGGGAACTGGGCCTTGACGTGAAAAAGTTTTCCGAATCCCTTGATGCCAAGAAACATGCCAAGGAAATCGAGCGCGATAAAAAGCTGGCAGTTGACATGGATCTGTACAATACGCCGACCTTTTTCATAAATGGACGGAAGGTCATCGGGGAGAGGCCCTTCGAATATTTCAAGAAGATCATCGATGAGGAGTTGAAGAATGCACAACGCTAGCAGCCCGAAATATTTATGTGCCCTTGCGAGGAGCGTCGGCGATGCGGCAATC
>JBLMWN010000216.1:0-5879 GCA_050257255.1 Betaproteobacteria bacterium
GGGACCGGGCCGGACCGTAGCCGCCGGCGGCCATGGTCAGGCCGGCGGTGATGATGGAAACGGCAACGACGAGCGTCAATTTGTCCATGAATGTTCTCCTTTTATTCTAGTCCGGACAAGCCGGAAGCACAAAATGAGAAACAAAGGCGTCTCTCGCAAAGAACGCAAAGGGAACCTTGATTCAAAATCTCATTTTTGGTTTTAAACCAAAAGCATGCCTTGTGTTTAAGATCTTTGATTTGAGCTCTTCTTTGCGACCTTGGCGAGCTTTGCGAGAAATATTCTTGCCGTTTTGGGAAGCTTCTGATTCTTGAGTTACTGTTCTTCACTGATTCCTCCCGCGATGAACACGAGGGTCAGGACGCCGAAAATATAGGCCTGTATGAGGCCGATGACGACATGGAGCAGCGCGAAGGGGACCGGCGCGAGCAGTCCGGCTATCCCGAGGATGATGACCGCCACCATGTCTCCGCTCAGCATGTTCCCGAAGAGCCTCACCGCCAGCGCAACGGTCCTCGTGACCTCGGCGACGAGGTGGAAGGGCAGCACAATCCACGTGGGCTGTCCGTAATGCGAAAGGTATTTTCTGAGGCCCTGATTCGCAATGCCTACAACATGGGTCGCCGCGTAGGAGAGGACCGCGAAGGCGAAGGTCGTATTGATGTCGGCAGTGGGCGTCTTCATTCCCGGCACAAGCCCCACGAGGTTCGAGAAACCGATAAGAATCCAGAGCGTCCCGAGCAGGGGAACGACGAGCCAGGGATCGAGAGGCAGGACGTCCTGTACCGTCTTTTCGACGGCCTCGAACACGGCTTCGAGCGCTTCCTGCCGCAGTGTAGGACGGAGGGAAAGCCGCCTCGTCAGAAGAAAGGAGGTGACGATGATAACGGCCATGACGATCCAGGTGAAGACGACCGTGTCGGTTATCTGCACCGGGCCGATCGAGAAAACGGTTTCCGGGAAGACCGCAATACGGTTCATGGCCGAAACTCCTTCATGAAGAACCTCCATACATTATAGATGCCGAAGGCGATCCCGAGAATGAGGAAGGTAAGCGTCCAGGATATCCCTTTACCGCCGAATTTCCCGTCCAGGTACTTCCCGAGATAGGCGCCTCCGACCACGGGGATGGCGAAAAGCCAGCCCCCCGCTCCGAGGAGATAGGCATAGCGCCAGAATGTCCTCTTTTCTTTCCGGGCCTTGGCGAGTTCCCTGGCGGACTTATCGACATCTCGGGGAAATTTTCTATTTTCATCCACGATCTTCATCTCGTGAGGTCCACGGCCTTTTCGATGAACGACCGTTCGATGCTTTTGAGCATGGAGATCAACGCCCGCTCCGATTCCTGCCGTTTCGCGATGGTGCCTTCGATGATTTCCGCGAGCCGTTCCGCATCATCCCCCTCGTAAACTTCGCGCGAGGTGAGCGTGACCGCGCCCCCCCGCACGCTCAGGATCCCCCCGTCTACGGCGAGGAAGGTCTCCTTGCCGGAGGCGTCGCGATGATAACAGAGGGAAGGCACCAGCACCGTGAGAAAATCGATATGCCCCTTCATGATCCCGAAATACGCCGTCTCATCCTTGAGCCGGATATGCGTGATGTCCCGTTCTACGATCTTCGTCGGCGTAACGATGGTCAACCGGAAGGACGTATTGTTCATTGCAGTTCCTCCAGACCGCCGATCATGAAAAAAGCCTCTTCAGGCGTCGCATCCATCGCGCCGGACAGTATCTTCTCGCAGCCGGCGAGGGTCGTCTCGAGCGGGACGTGCCTTCCTTTCCTGCCGGTGAACTCTTCGGTCAGAAAAAAGGGCTGTGTGAGAAACTGCTCGAGCCGTCTCGCCCTCCTGACGATGAGCCTGTCCGCCGGGGAAAGCTCCTCGATGCCGAGCATGGCGATGATGTCGATGAGTTCTGTGTACCGGGCCAAGTGCTCCCGTACTCGTTGGGCGATGTCGTAGTGACGTTCTCCCACGTCTTCAGCGCTTAAAAATTTCGAGGTGGACAGCAGGGGGTCGATGGCGGGGTAGAGCCCCTTTGAGGCGATGTCCCGCGAGAGGACTACGGTCGTGTCGAGATGCGGAAACACGCCGGCGACGGCGGGATCGGTGATGTCGTCGGCCGGGACGTAGATGGCCTGCACCGAGGTGATGGCGCCCTTCCTGGTCGAGACAAGCCGCTCCTCGACTGCGGCGAGCTCCGACAGGAGCGTGGGCTGATAACCGACCCGGGAGGAGAGCCTGCCCAGCATGACGGAGACCTCGTTTCCCGCCTGTACGAACCGATACACGTTGTCCACAAGAAAGAGCACGTCGCTGCCAGTCTCGTCCCGAAAGAATTCGGCAAGGGTAATCGCCGCTAGCGGCGTCCTGAACCGTATCCCCGGAGACTCGCACATCTGGCCGAAGAGGAGCACGGCGTTCTCCATGATCCCCTTCGCCTCCATCCCGCGCCAGAGTTCGTGCCCTTCCCGCACCCGCTCTCCGACGCCGCAGAAGACGGACATCCCTGCATACACTTTCGCAGTCTTGTAGATGAATTCCATCAGGAGGACCGTCTTGCCCACCCCTGCGCCTCCGAACAGGCCGATCTTGCCCCCCTTCGGGAAGGGAGACAGGAGGTCGATGATCTTGATGCCGGTCTCGAGGATCCCCGACGCAGGCAGCTGTTCCTCGAGCGAGGGAGGTGGCTTGTGAATCGGCACGGGAACCGCCTCGGCAAGGGGAGGCTTGCCGTCGATCGGCGAGCCGAAGATGTTGAATATCCTTCCGAGGCAGCTCCTGCCCGCCGGGATGCGGAGTGGACCGCCCACGGGCATGACGGCCATGCCACGCTTCAGCCCCTGGGTAAATCCGAGGGCGACGGATTTCACGGTAGCGCGGCTGGCATGGTCGGACACCTCGAGGATGATGCTCGTCTTGTCCGGCCTGGTAACGACAAGGGCGTCATTGATGGGTGGGAGTTTCCCGGAGAATTCGACCTCGACCACATCTCCATGGATGGCTGATATATATCCCTCTGGTATCATTGTGCGTCACAAGATCACGGACGACCTGGCATTGCAGAGATGTTTTCAGATCTTAGCGCGAACGGCGTACGAGCTGTGCATATCCGCCATTCTGATTGAAGACGATAGCATTCCGTCTATACTTAAACTATAGCATAATGCCGTAGAGGGACAGCAGTTTTGCAACTTGTTGCTGAAAGTTGTTTTTCATGCTAGTTCGAGGCTTACTCTTTCTGTAATTATGTACGACCAAGTAGGCTCACGGTGAAGGGTGGCATAAACCTTTTCTTGCTTGTCATTGAAGGTGGATAACAGAGGCAGTCAACATCATTGTGCTACAATGAGAAATGAACAAAGAGCGTTTTTCCACAAACTCACAAACTGCGCACCCGGAGGAAACGATGGATGATATCAAACGCATTCTCGTCGTGAGCAGGATGACCACGTACTGCAGGAAGGCGGTGCATTACGGCATCTCACTCGCGAAAAAATACGGTGCAGAACTTTATTTTATTCACTGCACACACGACCCCTTTGTATTTGAGTGGCCGCCGTCGCTTCCAGTGTGGGTTCTTGCGGAAGACTATAAAAAACTGCTCATTAAAAACAAGGAAGATATCGATACGGTCATCAACGTGGAGAAGGAGAAGGGCATGAAAATAACAGAATTGATCAAAGATGTGGACCCCGTTGAGGTGATATTGGAGGCAGTCAAAGACGAGCATATCGACCTCATTATCATGGCTGCCCATGAAGAGGGTCGCCTGGAACATCTTCTGTTCGGCCACGGTTACGACGAGATTATAAGAAAGATGCCCTGCTCCATCCTCCTGGTTAAGGCGGAACAGGAGCCGGTCTGACCCCGTTTGTTTGTGATGGCGACCGCGCCGAACCATTCACTTCGAGGCTCGCGATAGGATGAATAGAGAAAAGATCGGGCGGCCGCTCTATCTTCAAGGCCCGCCAGAACCAGAAACTGCATACCGATGCCGGCGGGTGATCAACAGCACAAACTGGACTTGAGGAGGGAATCATGGACGATGTCAAACGTATCCTCGTCGTGAGCAGGTTGACCGCACACTGCAGGAAGGCGGTGCATTACGGCATCTCACTCGCGAAAAAATACGGTGCATCACTCTATGTTATGCATGTCGTGCATAATCCCTTCGGGCTTGAGGGATGGAACCTGCCGCCCTTTGAACGGGATTTCGGGATACTGCTCAAAAAAAGCAGGGAAGATATCGATGCGGCCATCAATGTGGAGAGAGGGAAGGGTATGGAAATAAAAGAAGTGATCAGAGAGGGAGAGCCGACCACCGTCGTCTTTGAAGTCGTCAAAGAAGAGCATATTGACCTGCTTATCATGCTTGCACACGAGGAAGGCCGCCTGGAACACTTCCTGTTCGGGCGCAGTAATGAGGAAATTGTGAGGAGAATGCCCTGTTCCATCTTTCTCGTGAAGAAAGAGCCGGCGGTGTTCGGCGAGGTGGATTGAATCCCTTTCAGAAAAAGTAGGCGCCTCCAGTCCTAATATCGCCTCCCAATTCCCCGGCGGTGCAATGAGATACCAAACGGAATTGAGCTGTCTAACACGAATAATGTTTCATTGCCATTGGTCGAAACCGATGTCAGTACGGCAAGCGCGAGGCGACCACGATTTCGGAGGAGATCCCGTAGGTACAGACAACGTTACGGTGCTCGGTCCTCCAAAGCTCGGGGCCTAGGTACTCGAGCAATTCTACCGGACGGCACCCGCCGACGAGACGGGGATTTCTCCGATAAACGAATTCCCAGGTTCGTGTAACGAGGCGACACCACGCAGTGGTTCCCCGCGTTAGGCTCACGAGGCAGATGCGGCCTCCCGGGACCAGCATTCGGCGCGCATCGGTCAAGACGCGGAGAATATTTTCAGGACTCAAGAGATCGAGGACGTATACTGAAACGAACCGGTCGAATGATTGGCCGGGGAAATCCATGCCGCGTGTACCGTCAAGGACCTTCACAGTTGCCCTCTCCTGCCAGGTCCGCAGACGCTCCCTTGCGAGCCGCGCCATGGTCGTGCTGATATCGACGCCTGTATACGACGCATCCTGAGGCAGGTGACGGGACAGCAGCCGCTGCGCCAGCCTGCCCGTTCCGAAGCCGAGCTCAAAGACGGCGTGAGCATGCTCGAAGCCGGCATGGGTGATGAGTTCGTCTATGGCGGGATTCTCATAGAACGACTGCCAGTCCTGTTTGGCCCCGAAGCGGTCGTAAAATTGTTTTGCTTCGTCCGGGCCGAACCCACGGCTCATTACCCTCCATCACTCCCTCTCTTCACCCGTCGTATAGGAAAGGGCTACCCTCTGAATCTCGGGCCGCGAGTGCATTTGTATCCGGTTTATCCGTAATTGGATCTGCTTTCCCGCGCGCCAGAAACGAAAGACAGCCATTCGGCCGTGCTCGCGCCAACCTGGATGCCAGATACGCCGTCCTCTTCTCCCTAACCCGGACAAGCCGGAACCAAGAGGTCGAAGCTAAAAGGCGTCTCACGCGAAGCCGCAAAGAACGCCAAGAAAGCCTTTAAGTCTTGTTTTTTAAAACCCAAATGATTGGGCATTTCTTTGCGAGCTTAGCGACTTTGCGCGAAATATTCTTCCCATTTTGAGAAGAATTTGTAACTGACTAAGGATTGAACATCCCGAGTTGGTCCATCTGCTCGAACACCCAGTCATCCGAGGCGAATTCGTCGTCTGCCAGTTCCGGGATGGTCGCCGCGTATTCCTTCAGGAAGAGATAGGCCACCTTCTTCGTGTCAGAGTTGAGCCGGTCGGCACGGTCGTATCCCACGCTCTTGAGCTGGCTCCGTATCCGGAGGGCCGTGATCCTTTCTT
>JBLMWN010000217.1:0-3772 GCA_050257255.1 Betaproteobacteria bacterium
AGTCTTGGTACGTGGCTTTTTTCTGTAGAAAAGCGGTAGGAACGGTTGAGAATGTACGGGCCAGAGAAAATCCTTGACAATAATGGGCTTATCTTATATATTTTATATTCTTTGCCGAGCGGGTGTTTTTCATGTTTGATTCCTTAAGTGGTAAATTAGAGTCTGTTTTCAAGAAGCTTCGGGGCAGGGGCATCCTTAAGGAAGATGACGTTAAAGAGGCCCTGCGCGAGGTGCGTCTTGCACTCCTTGAGGCTGATGTAAACTTCAAGGTCGTTAAGGACTTCATTGGCCGCGTCCAGGAGCGGGCTGTCGGGCAGGAAATCCTGTCGAGCCTCACCCCGGGTCAGCAGGTCATCAAGGTCGTCCACGAGGAGCTTGTGGCGCTTCTGGGCGGCACGCAGGCAAAGCTCCATCTGTCACCGAACCCGCCGACTGTGGTTATGATGGTCGGTTTGCAGGGGTCCGGTAAAACAACGACCGCGGGCAAGCTGGCAAAGAACTTCAAAAAGGATGGTCGCAGGGTCCTCCTGGTGCCGGCTGATACACGCAGGCCGGCCGCAATCCAGCAGCTCACGACCCTGGCAAAACAGGTCGGGGTCGATGCCTACACGTCGGATCAGAAAGATCCGGTTATTATCTGCAGCTCAGCAGTGAAGCAAGCGGCTTCTTCGTTATATGAAGTCGTGATCCTCGACACCGCGGGCAGGCTCCAGATCGACGAGCCGCTCATGGAAGAGCTCCGGAAGATCAAAGCGGGCGTCAAACCTCACGAGATCTTGTTCGTGGCTGACGCCATGACGGGCCAGGAAGCCGTGAACATCGCGGCGAAGTTCAATGCCGACCTGGGATTCGACGGTGCGGTCTTGACCAAGCTGGACGGCGATGCGCGGGGCGGCGCGGCGCTTTCGATCCGGGCCGTGACCGGCAAGCCGCTCAAGTTCGTGGGCATGGGCGAGAAGCTCGATGCCCTCGAAGCGTTCCACCCGGACCGTATGGCTTCGCGTATCCTCGGCATGGGCGATGTGATGTCGCTCATCGAGAAGGCGCAGGAGAGTGTTGACCGGGAAGAAGCGCTCAAGCTTGCGAAGAAGCTCAAAAAGAATTCATTCGATCTGGACGACTTCCGCAACCAGCTCAAGCAAGTGAAGAAGCTCGGCGGACTCGAGCAGATTATGGGCATGATCCCGGGGATGGGCAAGATGAAGCTCCCCGATGCGCAGGTTAACGAGAAGGAACTGACGAAGGTCGATGCCATCATCAGTTCCATGACGCCCAGAGAGCGGGCGGACTATGCCATCATCAACGGCAGCCGTCGTGCCCGTATCGCGAAAGGAAGCGGCACCCAGGTGCAGGACGTGAACAGGTTGCTCAAGCAGTTCGCCGAGATGCGTAAGATGATGAAGTCCATGACCGGCGGCAAGATGGGGAAGATGGGCAGGATGTTCGGAGGATTGAGATAAGACAAGCACCAAATAACAAATAAATTCAATCTCAAGTATCAAATTACGAACGTTTCTGAAATTGAAATTTGGAATTTGAATATTATCTGGGATTTGTTATTTGCACTTGGGATTTTCTTCATAACGAAAGAGGTGGAACAATGTCAGTAAAGATCAGACTCAAGAGGATGGGGACCCACAAGAAGCCCTACTATCGGCTCGTGGTGGCGGATTCCCGGTCACCGAGGGACGGCCGATTCATCGAGATGGTCGGCACCTATGACCCGCTCAAGAAGCCGGCGGAGATCAAGGTTGACCAGGCGAAAACCCTCGACTGGCTCAAGAAGGGCGCTGTCCCGTCCGATACGGTAAAGACCCTGCTCTCCAAGGTCGGGGTCATGAAGCAGCACGCCGAGGCGAAGTAAGAACCAGCTTGCAAGCCTACGGGCTGTCAAGCTTGTTGGCTCAGAACCATGCTCATAACCATCGGCAAAGCGGTCAAATCCTTTGGCGTCAACGGCGAGATGAAGATCGAGCCCATGACGGATTTCCCGGAGCGGTTTAAAAAACTGCACCGCGTGTATCTCGTTTCTCCGACGGGAAAAAAGATCAGCAGCGAGGTCCAATCGGTACGGTATGCCGGCAAGGCGACCTACCTTCTCTTCAGTGGCTATGGATCTCCGGAGAAGGCCAAGGCGCTCAACGGGTGGCTGATCAAAGTACCCGAGGAAGAGGCAGTACCGCCCCCGGAAGGCAGTTATTATTGGTTCGAGCTAATCGGCATGGAGGTTTTTTCCGAAAGCGGCGAGAAGCTCGGCAAGATCGTAGATATTTTTGAGACCGGCAGCAATGATGTTTATATCATGAAGCAGGGCAGGAAAGAGGTGTATATTCCTGCTACGAAAGAAATCGTAAAACAGATCGATCGAAAAACGAAACGAATGATCATCCATCTGATGGACGGCCTGATGGAATGATAATCGAACGGCGACTGAACTTCGAAGTGCTCACCCTGTTTCCGGGGATGTTCGAGGGGCCGCTGAATGAGAGCATCCTCAAGCGCGGCAGGGAGAAGGGCCTTCTGAAGGTAACGGTCCGCAACATCAGGGACTATACGGAAGACAAGCACAAGACCGCCGACGACAGCCCCTATGGCGGCGGCGCCGGGATGGTTCTCAAGCCCGAACCGATCTTCAAGGCCTTCGAGGCAATGAAGGACGAGCATCCCGGGGAAAAATTCCTAACGATCCTCCTCTCACCGCAGGGCAGGGTCTTTCATCAGAATCGGGCGGAAGAGCTCTCCGAGGAAAAACGGCGGATTATCCTGCTGTGCGGCCACTATGAGGCGATCGATGAGCGTGTCATTGGATCCCTTGTGGATGAAGAGCTCTCGATCGGAGATTATGTTCTGACCGGCGGAGAGCTTGCAGCCCTCGTGGTGATCGATGCTGCGACGAGGCTTCTGCCGGGCGTTCTCGGAGATGAAGAGTCGGCTTACCGTGATTCTTTCGGCGACGGGCTGCTCGATCATCCACACTATACGCGGCCTGCCGAATTCCGCGGCATGAAGGTACCGGACGTGCTGCTCTCGGGCAACCACGCAGAGATCGAAAAGTGGCGTCGCCGTGAGGCGCTCAAGGCCACGCTTCTCAAGAGACCGGATCTGCTGAAGACCCCCGAGCTCACGGAAGAGGATCGAACTATTTTAGAGGCGCTCAAGAAAGAGCTGAATTTGTGATTGCGGAATAGAAGACTCAAATTTGCAATCTGCAATCCGAAATCCGCAATTAGTTTTAGGGAGGTTTAATATGAACATCATACAGTCTTTGGAAAAGGCGCAGTTGAAAGAGGGGATCCCGAGCTTCCGCGTGGGTGACACTATCCGCGTTCATGCGAAGGTTGTCGAAGGCGACAAGGAAAGAATCCAGGTGTTCGAAGGCCTCGTGATCGGCCGCCAGGGTGCAGGCGCGCGGGAAGTTATCCGGGTCCGGAAACTGTCCTACGGCGTGGGCGTCGAGAGGCTCTTCCCGCTCCACTCGCCCATGATCGACAAGATCGAGCTTGCAAAGGAGGGCAAGGTCCGCAGGGCGAAGCTCTACTTCCTGAGAGAGCTGCGCGGCAAGGCGGCCAGGATCAAGGAAAAAGAGCGTGCCCTGGCTTCGGTGGCCGGTGCAACGCAGACGAACGCGGTGGAGCAGAAGTAGCGCGAACAAGCGCCAATTCCCAAGCATCAAATGTCAAATAAATCCCAACCGACAAGCGCCAAAATTCCAAACGTTTGGATAGTGGAACTTATTTGACATATGGAATTTTATCTGGAATTTCTTCTTCAT
>JBLMWN010000218.1:0-3924 GCA_050257255.1 Betaproteobacteria bacterium
GTACCAAAAGTCGAGATCGAGGTTGTTGTTCCTGACAGCATGGTAAGGGCTGTGCTCGATACGCTGGTGAAGTCCGCCAAGTCAGGTAAGGTCGGCGACGGGAAAATTTTCATAGTGAACGTTGACCAGGCGGTACGGATCAGAACCGGCGAATCGGATGATGCGGCGCTTTAAACGTGTTTCCAGGAGAGGTTATAAATTCAATATACAAAATTCAGCACTCAAAAATTAACGTTCCGCAAACGCCAAGCTGCACCGCTTCACCTGATTCAGATCGGTTAGCCGTTCTTTGAAAACTAAGAGGCTGTTTCAAAACTTTAAAGGGAGGATAGTGCTCAATGGATGAAAGACGTTTGCACAAAATGATTTTGGTCGTGCTGCTCTCACTGGCGGTATTCGTGCCGCTTGCAGCCATGGCCCAAGATGCAGTTCCGGTTTCACCCGCCGCTGCTGTTGCGGCCAAGATAGACGCCGGTGACACGGCGTGGATCCTCGTTTCAACGGCGCTTGTGATGCTCATGACGCCGGGGCTTGCCATGTTCTACGGCGGCATGGTGCGGAAAAAAAATGTGCTTGGAACCATCATGCACAGTTTCGTCGCTATTGCGCTGGTCAGTCTTCAATGGATACTGCTCGGGTACTCGCTGGCCTTCGGTCCCGATGTCAAGGGGTTGATCGGAAACTTGAGTTGGGCAGGTTTGAATGGCGTCGGGTTGACGCCCAATACAGATTATGCCCCGACGATTCCCCATATCCTGTTCATGGTATACCAGATGATGTTCGCGGTTATTACTCCGGCGCTCATCAGCGGCGCCTTTGCGGAGCGGATGAAGTTTTCCGCGTTCCTTGTCTTCACGATTGCCTGGACCACGATCGTGTACGATCCCGTGGCCCACTGGGTCTGGGGAACAGGCGGGTGGCTGAAGAATCTCGGAGTCCTCGATTTTGCCGGTGGCATCGTGGTGCATGCCACATCGGGCTTCTCGGCGCTTGCGGCGGCGCTGTATATAGGAAAGCGGAAAGGGTTCCTGCATGAGCACATGCCGCCCCATAACCTTCCGATGACTGTGCTCGGCGCAGGGCTTTTGTGGTTCGGTTGGTTCGGGTTCAATGCCGGGAGCGCCCTTGCTTCAGGAACCCTTGCAACCATGGCGTTCCTGACGACCCATGTCGCCGCCTCGTCGGCCACGATCACCTGGGTCATTGTTGAATGGCTCCACCGCGGGAAACCGACGATGTTCGGGGCTGCTACGGGCTCCATCGCGGGACTTGCAACGATCACTCCCGCTGCCGGGTTCGTGGGGCCCCTGCCGGCTCTGTTTATCGGCATCGCGGCAGGCATCGTATGCTATATCGCGTTGAACGCCAAGACCAAGTTCGGGTATGACGATTCGCTCGACGCCTTCGGCGTGCACGGCGTGGGCGGCACGCTCGGCACGCTCATGACCGGTTTGTTCGCGTCCATCGTCATTAATGCGGCAGGGGCGAATGGAATGTTCTTTGGGAATGCGAAGCAGTTCTTCATGCAGGCGGAAGCAGTCGCTCTGGTGGCCTTCTACTCGTTCGTTGTGAGCTTCATGATGCTGAAGGTGCTCGATGCCACGATGGGTCTGCGGATCCATGCCGACCATGAAACCGAAGGCCTCGATATCAGCCAGCACGGCGAGGCGGGGTATGCTCTTTAAGATGCATTAACCAAACGGGCAGCGATTAGGCCTCGAATTTCGCCTTTTTTTCTGGGCCCTCTGTGGTTATTGAGATTTTCGTTTTACTGTTCGTTGACTGGACGAGATACACGCCCATGAGGACGGCGATCCCGCCGGTGATCTGGAGCACGGTGATCTCCTCGCCTATAACGACTCCGGCGAAAAGGACTGCCGCGAAGGGCATGATGTAATGATATACCATTGTGCGGGTGATCCCGATACGCTGGACGCCCTGGTACCACAGGCTGTAAGCTATTCCAGCAGCGATGAACGCGGCAAATGCCATTGCTAGCCATGACAGCCCTGTTACCGCAGCCCACGGCTGGTTCAGCAGCCCCGGCAGGCTCAAGGGAAGGAGCAGGATGCTTCCCGCGACCATGCTGTGGGCCGTTACCGTGATGGCGGGGTATTTTTCGAGAAGGGGCTTGGCAAAGATCGTATAAAACGCCCAGGAAAGCGTCGCGCAGAGGGTCAGCAAATCCCCGACGAGCCCTGAGGATGAAAAGCCCGGGCCACTGCTGTGGCTCCTGATAATAAGAATGACGCCGGCAGTCGCGAGTCCCAGTCCCACGGAGACGCGGAAAGTCAGACGTTCTTTTCCCGATACGGCGCTGATCAGCGCTCCGAACAGGGGCGACAGGGAGATGAGCAGGGCCGAATTCGCGGCCGTGGTGTATTTCAGTCCGTACATGAAAAAGATGTTGTACAGCGAAATACCGATGAAGCCGAGCCGCACAACCGCGAAACGGTCATGGCGGTCTATCGAAAGCGGCTTCCGGCGTATCAGCATGACAGCGATAAGAAAAACGGCGGCGAGGGCAAACCGGATCACGGTAAAGCCCAGAGGATGAAAGTCCGCTAGAGCGAATTTTACGAACGAGAAGTTGATGCCCCAGACGAGGGCGACGAATAAGAGACGGAGGTTGAACATATAAGGTTCAAACAGCATGGTACAAAGGGCATAGAGTAGAGGGTTTACCATGGCCCATGCGCGACGCTCTATGGGGAGTATGGTAGGGGCACTATACAGGAAATAGCTTGAATACTCAAATATATTGTGTTATCAATGAAGCATGGAAGCATTCAATACGCGCATAAAGGATATCGCGGCTGACATCCTGACCGGCATCATCGACGGTGTGGTCGTTGCCGATGCCGACGGACGTGTGATCATCTGGAACCGGGCGGCCGAGGAAATGACGGGGATAGCCGGGGCCGACGCCATTGGCAAGAATATCCGGGCCATCTTTTCGGAGAATCCCGCAGTAGTGAGCCAGGTTGATAAGACCGTGGCCTCGGGGAGGTCTTATTCGGATTACGAAGCGGAGATCTCGGTCAAACACGGGCCGCAGCACCCGGTTGGGCTGGTCACGAGCATGTTGACGGACGATGAAGGAAGTCCCACGGGCGTGATCCTGACGATCCGGGATCAGGCAGGCGTCCGGGACCTGAAGGAGCGGATGCGGAGAGCGGACCGGCTGGCCACGCTTGGGATGATCGCAGCCGGCATCGCGCATGAAGTTAAAAACCCGCTCGTCGGAATCCGCGGTGCGGCGCAGCTTATGAAATCCGATCTTCAGTCTGGCAAAGAGGCCAGAAGCCTGACGGAATACCTGGACGTGATCCTGAAGGAATCCGACCGGCTGAACAAGGTCCTGGAAGGGATCCTCGATTTTACGCGGGTCAAGCCACGAGAAATGAAGGCGTCGAACATCCACAGTGTTTTGGACCGCGTGCTGCTCCTGAACGAAGAGAACGCCAGACAGCGCGGCGTCGTTCTTACCCGGCTCTATGATCCGAGCCTGCCCGACGTCTACGGCAGCGAGGACCAGCTGATTCAGGTTTTTTTGAACGTCATCAGAAACGCCGTCGAGGCCATGCCCAAAGGAGGGAAGCTCACGGTCGTGACGCGCATGTCCGATCTGTTCACGACCGTCCAGGCCGATGGCAGGAAATACCAGCTCATGGTGGTAAAGGTGAGCGATACCGGCCCGGGCATCAAGCAGGAACATCTACGGGATATCTTCACGCCCTTCTTCACGACCAAGGACCGGGGCGTCGGGCTGGGGCTCGCGCTCTCATATCAGATCGTGCAGGAGCATCTTGGAACGATCCGGGTCGATAGCCGCGAGAACGAGGGCACGACGTTCAGCGTGTACTTGCCGCTGGTGGGATGAAGCATGGAGCACGCTTCATGCAGAGAGCAAAGGGCATAGGG
>JBLMWN010000219.1:0-4148 GCA_050257255.1 Betaproteobacteria bacterium
CTTCCCTTGACGTCCGGGATGATCCGGCTTCCCCAGAACAAGCCTGCGATCCCGATCGGTATGTTTATCAGGAACACGAAGTGCCATCCCAGGAAGGACGTAAGAAAGCCGCCGAGCGAGGGGCCCAGCGCCAGGCCGGCCGAAATGCTTATCGCGTTGATGCCAAGGGCTTTGCCCCGCTCCCAGGGCGGGAAGGAGGTTGTTATGATTGCGAAGGGCATGGACATCAACATCCCGGCAGCGAGGCCCTGCAGAGCGCGGGATATGATCAGCCAGTGCAGGGACGGGGAAAAGCCGCACAGAGCGGAAGCAGTGATGAAGCCGGCAAGACCGGCCAGGTAGATCTTCTTGTACCCGAATATGTCGCCCAGCCGGCCGTAGAACATGAGCAGGCTGCCGATGGTGAAGAGGTAGATCATCGGCACCCACTGCGCCGCGGAAACCCCCACGCCGAAGTACTGCGCGATCGTCGGAAGGATTACGTTCACGATGCTGGCGTCGATCGGCCCCATGATGTTACCGACCATGACCGCGGCCAGGATCGCGTAGCGTTTTGAATAATCTATGTCAGTCGGGGTCTCATTCATTAGACTCTTTTTTCTGCACCGCCGTTCACAGCGCCGCGCAAACATGCCAGAGTGTCCTCTGTTTTTTTACCGGTCAATACAGCCGCCTATGAGCGCTTACGCTACGCACGCACATGCATGATTTGTGATGCACCGGTCCTCTTCCCGGTCATGTAATGCGCGGTGCTTGCTCACGGGAGGCAGGGGGCTCTGGGAAAGCAAAAGAATGACTCTTTACCCAAACCTCCGCACGTCCTCGGAGCGGACCTGCGAAATTTTTGGGCACACGTCTTGACCTAAGGCAGCGTCCCTACGGGCGATCGGGCGCCACTGCCTGCACCCAGCGTTTACGAGTGCGCCCGCGCGAGTGCAGGGCGTCTGAGGCCGCGGGCCGAGTTTGCGCGAGCGAGTGGACGTGGTCTTAGATGGGTCAAAAATTTCGTTCAGAACGCGAAGGGGATGTGCAAAAATTTAGCACAACGGCCTAAACGACATCCCCAAAAAAACAAGGATCTGGATCATCGTGAAGTTCATGATCCTTAACTTTTTTCTGCATTGCGATTGAAAAATCACAGCGCTCATTATGGACTAAAAAATATCCACTTGCAATGAAAAAGGGGCTATCCTTCAATTGCCTTTTTCAGTTGTTTGTGCTACTGTTTTGTATGGGAAAAATCCTGTTTCGAGGAGGAGCACAATGGAACCGTTCCGTTATCATGTCTACGTCTGTACGCAGGAAAAGCCGGATCCGAAAGCCCCGAGCTGCACCAACCGGGGGAGCAAGGAAGTCCTCGAAGCGCTCCGCGCCGAACTCGGCAAAACAGGCCTTGCCGACGAAATTCACGTGACCGCATCCGGTTCACTCGGTCTCTGCGAACGGGGCCCGAACTTGGTTGTCTATCCCGAAGGCGTGTGGTACTCGGGAGTGCAGAAGACTGATGTACCCGAGATTGTTCGAGAGCATTTCATGAACAACCGGCCGGTCGAGCGTCTGGTGAACAGGGACGCATCGGCATTGAAATCCGAGATCCTCGAAAACAAACGGAAGTACTTGGCGGCATTAAAGGCCGCCCAGGCCGGACAGAAGAAATCATAATCACGCCGATGATCAAAGAGCAGCATGGACGCCGCTTAATGAACACGAGTGGCTTTTTTTATTCTCTCGTCGCGGCGTAAGGCGTAGGAGACATTGTTACACCGTTACGTAGCGGCTCTTCATTTGGCTTCGACATGGCTGCGCATTGCGTTTCTAAACCATCACACTGCCGAACCGTGTCAGGCTGCATGCGTAGCCGGCGCTTCGCTGTCTTTTGCCTCCTTGATGATACGTTCCACCTCTTCTTTGTCGAGAACTTCTTCTTTGATCAGCGCCTCGGCAAGGGACTCGAGGACGTGCAGGTTCTTCGCGAGGATCCCCACAGCCGTGCTTTCAGCCTCGTTGATCAGCCGCTGGATCTCCTGGTCCATGATCCAGGCCATCTCCTCGCTGTAGCGTTTGGGCTGTGCGAGCTCCCTTCCCAGGAAGGGGTGCTCTTCGCCTCTCCCGAGGTTCACCGGACCGACCTTGTCGCTCATGCCCCACTGGGCCACCATCTTCTCGGCAAGGGACGTGGCTTCCTTCAGATCGTTCTGGGCGCCGCTGCTCACATCGTTGAACACGAGCTTCTCAGCGCTCCGTCCGCCGAGGGCGACGCTCAGCTTGTTCATGAGATAGGAGCGGGGATAATAGTGCCGGTCTTCTTCGGGCAGGAGCTGGGTGACGCCCATGGCCATCCCGCGCGGAAGGATGCTGACCTTATAGATCGGGTCCGTACCCGGGAGTTCCCGGGCAACGAGGGCATGTCCCGCTTCGTGACAGGCGGTGATCCGTTTTTCCATGTCGCTGATCGTCTCCTCGCGCACCAGACCCATGAGAATGACGTCCCGGGCCTCATCAAAGTCGCGCATGTGTGTCACGTTCTCGTTTCTCCTGAGCGCCACGAGGGCCGCCTGGTTCGCGAGGTTCTCGAGGTCCGCACCAGTCATGCCCGGCGTCCCCCGGGCGATGGTCTCGAGATTTACATCCTCAGCAATAGCTTTCCCCTTTACGTGGACCTCGAGGATGGCCTTCCGTTCCTTCCATCCCGGCCGGTCCACCACGATATGCTTGTCGAACCGCCCAGGCCTCAAAAGCGCGGGGTCGAGGACATCGGGCCTGTTCGTCGCCGCCATGACGATGACTTCCTCGTGGGGATCGAACCCGTCCATTTCACTCAGAAGCTGGTTCAGCGTCTGCTCGCGCTCGTCGTGTCCGCCTCCGAGACCCGTGCCGCGCGTACGGCCGACGGCGTCGAGCTCATCGATGAAGATGATGCTCGGATGGGAGTCCCTGGCCTTCTTGAACATGTCGCGGACCCGCGCGGCGCCGACGCCGACGAACATCTCGATGAACTCGGAGGCGCTGATGCTGTAAAAGGGGACTCCCGCCTCACCGGCAGTGGCGCGGGCGAGGAGCGTCTTGCCCGTTCCCGGCGGTCCGACGAGCAGCACGCCCTTGGGGACCTTGGCTCCGATCTTCGCATACTTTGCCGGGTTCTTGAGGAACTCAATCGACTCCTTGAGTTCCTGCTTTGCGTTGTCCTGCCCCGCGACATCCTTGAACGTCACCTTCGGCCGCTTGACATCATAGAGCTTGGCCTTGCTCGCACCGAAGGTAAAGAGGCCGCCCGGCCCCCCCTGGATCTGCTGTGTTCGCCGCATCATGAAAAACCAGAAGCCGATTATGAGCGCCCAGGGCAACATACTCAACACAAAACCCCAGAACGGGGACCCCTGCTCCGGAGGTTCTACGTTAATGGCCACGTTTTTTGCACTAAGCTGGGACAGGAGATCCTGTCCCTGGAAGGAAGGGAGGTAGGTCAGGAAATGCTGCACCGCGACCGGCTTTGCCGCACCGGATGGTGTGATGTCCGTTTTTTTCACGAATTCACCATTCACCCGCAATGTTTGGATGGATACGGATTTGATATTGGATGCGTTAAGTTGTTCGATGAACTGACTGTAGGTGATGGGAAAGCGCTCTGGGCCGGAAGGAGTAGTGTATTGCTGCCAAATGTAAAAAGCTGCGATTAACAGAATGAGGGCGATCAGGATTCTGCCCTGCGGGCTCTTAAACGGGCCGGTCGTGTCCTTGTCCGCATCCATATTCTTATTCTATCATAATCAAATTTTGAAATGCGACCTGCACTGTCCAGATCACTCTTTAGTAGGATATTAGACGCCTGACAATTCCGGAGAACAGCGGCTGATATCTCCCGGAGGCGGCTCGTCAAACTCATCGTGGATCAAGCATCGGTTCAAGACTCTGTCCCTTGTTCCCGTATTTTAATCTGTCTTCACGCAGTTCGTAAGCGGTCAGGGAGGCGCGGTCATCTCCCCTATCAATATCACGAATCGAAGGACGATGGAAGAATTGCTGCAAAACAGTGCACGGAGATTCGGAATCTTGCTCGAAACAATGCCCAATGGATGTGGAAGAGTGTGATACGAACGGACTTATCATTTTTGTTAACGAATCCTTTTCAAAAATGACAGGCAACAACA
>JBLMWN010000220.1:0-2572 GCA_050257255.1 Betaproteobacteria bacterium
CCGACGACCCGGTTGGTTCAATGACATCTTTGATCGTTCCCACGGGTTGGGGCCACGCGCTCGCTGCGCTAAACACCAGCAGAGCTACGAAGGGCAATGCAAAAAACGCTGACCTTTTAACCAACAGAGTATCCCTCCTCTTTAACATTCCAGCATGATAGACGAAAATGCAGTAGTTCTGACTCGAACCGAAGCGCAATGAAAACTCTTCTTAAGACTGTGAAGATGTCAAGATTACCAAGTCGAAGCCAGGTGGTCGTCATTCGCATAGCAATATTTCAGCATCGATAACAGGTTCCCAATCAGATGGTTCTGGCAAGCGTGAAGGCAGTGACCTGCGTGGCACCGGCCTGTTTAAGCACGGCAGCACATTCATTCATGGTCGCTCCTGTCGTAAATACGTCGTCAACAAGGACAACGCTTTTACCCGTAACCTTGCTGGGTTGCCGAAGTGTGAACGCTCCTTCTACATTTTTTATACGCTCGTCACCCTTGAGCTCAACCTGAGGCCTTGTTGCCCGCATCCGTATGAGATTGTCGCACAAAAGTGGCACCTTATGCCGTTCGCTCATCCGGTATGCAAGCAGAAGGGCCTGATTGAACCCACGCTGCTTCAACCTTTTGGGATGAAGCGGCACGGGCATGACCATGTCGATGTTCGCGAGAAGACGGACCCCTTCCGCCATCCATTCGCCAAGGGGTTTCCCTAGAGATCTGCACGGCCGATACTTGTACTGGTGGATTGCCTCTCGAAGCGGCCCTTCAAACTGCCCCACAGCCAATGCCTGGTCGAACTTCGGCGGAGACTGCCTGCAGGCGCGGCACAAGTGCCCTGGACTGTGTAACAAGGTCTCCGGTGACTCGAAGGGTCTACCGCAGGTTGGGCAGAGAGGGCCGACGAGCGGTGCAAAATCAGCCCAGCAAGAAGAGCAGAAATACGGGATCCCGGAATCACCGATCGGCGAACGGCAATAGGAACACGATGATGGGAGCAGAAGACCGAGGATATGTCGGAAGAGAGACATAAGGAATGAAATGTTAAATTAAATTCTCGAATCCCGAATAAGATCTAAATGCCAAAATGCAGATAAAACGACTTGTATCGAAAGCGATTGTGGCTCAAACCTGCTTCTTGAAATTTATGAGTCATTCGTATATCGGCTGAAAGATAGCAATCCCACGAAAAAATACATAAAATGGAGGGGGAAACGACCTATTCAAGCTGTCTTTTTTCCATATCCCCATCTTTGTTCTCTTTGTCCTGAATGGATATTTCGAACAATTGAAATCAATCAGTCCGATGAACTTTTATTACGAAAAAAGCGAATTTATTTGTAATTTGGTCTCGTTATTTGGTGCTCTTGAAAATGAGGCTCTTCCCGGTCATTTCCGCCGGGATAGCAATCCCCATGAGATCCAGGATCGTCGGCGCCACATCGGCAAGGATACCGCCGTTTCTCAATTCTACATCCTTGCGGGCCACGATGAACGGCACCGGATCGGTTGTATGGGCGGTGTGCGGCTGGCCCGTTGAACGATCGAACATGATCTCTATGTTGCCGTGATCCGCGGTTATGAGCACCAGCATCCCCTCTTCCCGGGCGGCACGAAGCACACGATCCAAACATTCATCGAGCACCTCCACTGCTTTCACGGCAGCCTCGAGGACACCCGTATGGCCGACCATATCGGGGTTGGCATAGTTTACCAGGACGAACCCGTACTGTCGCGAGTTGATATGTTCTACCAGTTTATCGGTGATTTCTCGGGCGCTCATCTCCGGCTTTTTATCATAGGTCGCGACGTCCCGCGGCGACGGGACAAGAATACGATCCTCCATGGGGAAGGGCGTTTCTTCACCACCGTTAAAAAAGAACGTAACGTGTGCGTATTTCTCGGTCTCGGCAATACGCAGCTGCCGCACACCGAGCGAACTTAGAACATCACCCAGGATATTCGTAAGGCGTATCGGGCCGAAAGCGACAGGCAGATCAAAGGTCTCATCATAGGTCGTAAGGCAGACAAAGGTGGAAAGGTTGGGCGTCACGCGCCTTTCAAATCCCTGGAACTCGGGGTCCGTGAGTGCACGGGTGATCTCGCGTGCCCGGTCGGACCGGAAGTTGCAGAAGATGACGGCGTCGCCGTTCCGGATCGTGGAAAGAGGTTTGTTCGTCTGTGGATCGAGGAGTACCGCAGGGAGCATGAACTCATCGGTCCTTTTATGCTCATAACTCTGTTCCACTGCCTCGACGGCGGAATATCTGCGGATACCCTCCGCCATAACCATGGCCTCGTAGGCCTTCTGGATGCGCTCCCACCGTTTGTCGCGGTCCATGGCAAAGTACCGGCCGGAGATGGTCGCAATCTTTCCGATGCCGATCTCGGCAAAATGATTTTCGAGCTGTTTGATGTACTGAATAGCGCTCGACGGCGGCGTGTCTCTTCCGTCGAGGAAAGCATGGAAGAAAACGTTCTCGATGCCTCGTGATTTCGCCAGATCGAACATCGCGAAGATGTGGTCAAGCCTGCTGTGCACGCCGCCGTCGGAGAGCAGCCCCATGAGGTGGAGGGC
>JBLMWN010000221.1:0-5216 GCA_050257255.1 Betaproteobacteria bacterium
CGGAAGCCCAGCACTAAGAACCTTGCATGTAAGGGCGGGACCCCGTACGGGGTCCCGCCCTTACATGCAAGGTTCTTAGTGCTGGGCTTCCGTCTTCGGAAAGACCCTCAGGTATTTCACCGAAACCTTGAAACCGACTATCGCGAAAGAGATAAAGGCGAACGTCACCACAAATTCCATCCAGGTCGGGAAGTAGCTGAATCCGGTTGCAGCCTGGTCTCTGTATACGCCGAAGATAGAGACGTTCATCCTGTTCAGCAGGACACCCGAAATCACGAGTATATCGACGAAGAAGATGCTCTTGATGTTTTCTCTTACGTTCTTCATCGAAAGCAATATGATCGGCAGGACAATAGCTACGATCATCTCAAGAAGATACATATTCGCCTCCATCGTCCCGTTAAAGGCCGCGGCGATACCCGGCCCCCTGAAGAGAAACCAGATTTTCGCGATGAACAGGATGACCGCTGTGATCAGGGTTCCCCGGGCCAGGCCTGAAAGGATGCTCATATCGGCTTTATGCCCTAGATACTTATCGGTCAATATGGTTTCAAAGCTGACCATTGAAAGCCCCATCATTACGGCCGAGATGAGAAAGAGCGTCGGGACCTGGGAGTTGTACCAGAACGGCGACAACTTCTTGGCGGCTATCAGATAGACCGCGCCCAGCGATGACTGGTGCAGCGTCGAAAGGAGCACGCCGAAAAGCACAACCGGCACGATAATCTTGTGTATGAAGCCAGCCGCCTTATCCATCCCGAACTTTTCGAAGAACATCGGGCTCGACTCCGTCGCGAGCGTAGAAGTGTAGAGGACCACATGGATCGCCACGACCCACATGACGGAATGTATCTGCCACATGACGATAGGATGCCAGATGTTCCACGGCAGGCCGATATCCATCGTTATAGCGGTAGCGGCAAGGAGATAACCGAAAAAGGCGTTCAGGATCGCCGCCCTCACAATAGGCCTGTATTTCTTCATATTTAGGATATACACCGCGCCTGCGATAAGGAAGCCCCCCGCAGCCATCGCTACCCCCCCGAGCACGTCGATGCCTATCCAGAGCCCCCAGGGGAATCTGTCATTGAGGTTGGTTACCGCACCGAGTCCCTTGAAAAGCCTGACCAATAAGATCACCCCGCCAGCGAGCATGATAAGGACCATGAGTGCCGTCGCCGGTGTCCACATCTTTATTTCATCATGTTCCGATTTCATGTCTATTCCTCCTTATCCATATTCTTGTTGCGTCTGGTGATCGCCCAGCTGACCGCACCAGCGGCAATGACTACACCGATCACAGCAGGGATCTTCTTGATGTATGCCCACGTGAGGTCGGGATACACCGTAGCAGGGATGTTCATGTTGAATCCCAACGTCTCGAAGGGGACGCCGGAAATGTAGATCCATGACGTGCCGCCAGCCTCTTCCTTTCCATAGATATGGTTGACATACTTGCCGGGGTTCTGCGAAATCCGCTTTTCGGCCTCCGCCCTTACCCCGTCGAAATCCGAATAGTACATCGTCTGCGTCGGACAGACCTTGATGCAGGCCGGCACAAGACCGTTCGCCACCCTCTCGGAGCAGAAGGTGCATTTCCTGACCCACGGCACCGCCTTTTCCCACTCGTATTTCGGGATATAGAAGGGACATGCCAGCATGCAGTAGCGGCATCCGATGCACCGCTCGAAGTTGTAGGTCACCGGTCCAGCCCCTGTCTTTTTCAGCGCCTCGACTGGGCAGACCGAGGCGCATGCAGGGTTCTTGCAGTGGAGACACTGGTTTTTCACAAAACTCCAGACGGGTGCGCCTCCATTGTCCTGCTCGACGTATCTGATATTCGTATAACACTCCGAATTGAGTTCGGGCGGATTCGTGAAATTGCCGTACACCTCCGTCTTTTTGACCGAACGTTCGTTCCATTGCTTGCAGGCCACCTGGCAGCCACGGCAGCCTATGCATCTCGTCAGGTCTACTAGAACGCCTTTTTGTTTTTCGTTCGCCATGTCCGCCTCCTATATCTTCTCGACATTGACCATAAAGGCCTTCGTCTCGGGTATCATTGTGTTTGCGTCACCGATAGTCGGCGTGAGGAGGTTCGCGCTGTCGCCCCCGCTTCCGTCGGCCGGCCACTGCCACCCGAAATGCCAGGGAAGCCCCACCTGATGCACCGTGCTGCCGGCAATCTTGAAGGGTTTGAGCCTCGTGGTAACGATTGCCTTTGCCCACAACTTGCCGCGGGCCGAGGAGACCATCACCTTGTCGCCGTTCTTTATGCCCTTTTCTGCAGCCAGTTCTTTGCTCATTTCTAAAAAGACCTGTGGCACCATCTCGAGTTGCCACGGTTCGTGCCTTGTCAGTACGCCGGTCTGCCAGTGTTCCGAGACGCGGTATGTCGTGCCCACAAATGGATAGCGCACATCGCACGATGCAAATACGTCCTCCACCGCTCCCTGTTTCCCTGCTTCATAGAAGATCTTGATCGTGGGATTGATCCTCTGCTTGGACATAGGATTCTCCTGGAGCGGGCATTCGAGCGCCTCGTAGTGCTCGGGGAAAGGCCCGTCGGCAAGTCCCGGCCCGAATATCGATCCGACGCCATCGGGTTTCATAATGAAAGGCAACTTGCCGCCTTCCGCTGTCTCCGGAGGCGCAGGCCCGTCGGGCACGTCGCCCTCCCAGCCGCCGGGCTTGCCGCCGGCGGGATTGACCTTTGTGGGGTTCCATTTCAGCACAGGCCGTTTCGGGTCCCAAGGCATGCCCTGGGGGTCGACGGCACAGCGGTTGTAAATGATCTTCCTGTTCACCGGCCATGCCCATGCCCATCCGGGGAAGAAGCCTAGGCCGGTCGGGTCAGACTTGTCCCTCCGCGCCATCATGTTGATGATCTTGCCGTCTTTCTGTGTATAGCTCTGACTGTAGAGCCAGTTGCCGGAAGAGGTGGAACCGTCGGCCTGCAGGTGGACGAAACTGGCGCAGAGCTGGCCCTTCTTGCCGAGAAGCTTCGGGGGTGTGGCCTTCTTGTCGTAGACGTCCTCGAGGTAGTAGCCGTTGATCTCCATCGCCGCCTTGTGGGTGTTCACCTCTTTCACCTTGCCTTCGGCGTCTTTCTCGCCGTAATCCCAGGTAAGATTGACAATCGGATCCGGGAATTTTCCTCCCTGCGTCTGGTAGAGCTTCTTCACCCTGAAGAAGAGCTCATTCATGATGTCCGAGTCGGATTTGGACTGGCCGATCGGCTCGATCGCCTTATACCGCCACTGCGCCAGCCTTCCCGAGTTCGTAATGCTCCCCTCCTTCTCGACCGAGAAGCAGGCCGGGAGCATAAAGACCTCGGTCTGCACCTCCTTGGGGTTCTCGCCCGGGCCACGCCAGAAAGAGCCGGTCTCATTGTCGAAGAGGTTTATGTTTACCATCCATTTCAGTTTCGAGAGGGCCTTCCTAACCTTGCCGGCGTTCGAGCCGGAGCATGCGGGGTTCTGTCCCCAGGCAAAGAAGCCTTCGAACTTCCCCTTGAACATCTGGTCGAAGAGAACAAGCCATGAGCAGTTCTGCCCCTCATCGAGCTTTGGAAGCCACTGATACCCGAAGTCGTTGTCCTGGGTGGCCTTGTCTCCGTAAATCGCCTTGAGATAACTCACCATATATTTCGGTCTGTTCGACCACCAGTTGACGCTCTTCGCTTCCTTCGTCTTCGGCGTGTTCTTCTCGTTATACGTATTAAGATCGGCCCATGATGCGCGGGGGTTCGGATTATATCCCGGCAGTATATGAAAGAGCAGGCCATGGTCCGTCGAACCCTGCACGTTTGATTCGCCCCTCAGCGCATTCACACCGCCCCCGGCCATGCCCATATTGCCCAGGAGCATCTGGATGATCGTCATCGCCCTAATGTTCTGGGTGCCTATCGTATGCTGGGTCCAGCCCATCGCATAGCATTCCGTGCCCACCTTGTTTGGGACCCCGGTAGTCGCATAAAGCCGGTAAACCTGCAAAAGCACGTCCTTCGGCGTCCCTGTAATTTCCGAGACCTTCTCGGGAGTGTAACGCGAATATTGCCTCTTAAGGAGCTGGAATACGCAGTGAGGGTCTTTCATCGTCCGGTCCTGCTTCGGGACGCCGCTTCCGTCGAGCTGAAAGGCCCAGGTCTTCTTGTCGTACTTTCTCGTCTTGGGGTCGTATCCGGAGAAGAGCCCATCCAGGTCGGTACAGGTCTTGAAATCCGGATTTACGAGAAACGGGGCGTTCGTGTAGTTGACGACGTACTCCCTGAAATACATGTTGTTGTCGAGAATGAATTTGATCATGCCGCCGAGGAAGGCGATATCGGTACCGGAGCGCATCGGCGCATAGAGGTCCGCCTTGGCCGCAGTTCTTGTAAATCTGGGATCTACGACGATCAGTTTCGCCCCCCTCTGTTCCCTCGCCCTCTGGATCCATTTCATCGAGATGGGGTGGTTCTCTGCAGGGTTCGCACCCATCACCAAAACGACATCAGCGTTCTTGAGGTCCACCCAGTGGTTTGTCATTGCACCGCGACCGAACGACTCTGCCAGAGCCGCAACAGTTGCGGAGTGTCATATTCGGGCCTGGTGCTCAATATAGACAAGGCCCCAGGAACGGAGGAGCTTCTGGAGCATGTAGCATTCTTCGTTGTCGAGGGCCGCGCTCCCGACATGGGCGATAGCGTCGGTCCTGTTCACGACGAATTCTTTTTCGACCTCCTGCTCCTTACCGTCCGGGGTCTTTTCCTTGACCTTGGCTTTCGACGTGGTCTTGAAGGTCCGGTCACGGGTATCTTTGATCTTTTTCGCGATCTCATCGAGGGCCCATGACCACTCAACCTCTTTCCACGCCGTGGCGCCGGCTGCCCGATACATCGGTTTCGTAAGCCTTGTGGGATTGTTGACCACCTGATAGAGAGAGGCGCCCTTTGAGCAAAGGGTCCCCTCGCTTATGGGATGGTCAGGATCGCCTTCCGCATCGACAAGCTTGCCGTCTTTGGTGTAGGCGAGGATACCGCATCCGACCGAACAGTAGGGGCAGATTGTCTTCGTCTCCTTGGCACCCTTGATCCGCAGTTCATTCTCTGCGGCAGAGGCCTTTTCAGGAGAGAGCCCAGCAGCTACTGCACCCGCTATTGCCGTACCGCCCGAAAGCTTCAAAAAGTCCCGTCTCGATACACCCATGCCGAACCTCCGTAAAAATGGTTTATA
>JBLMWN010000222.1:0-11615 GCA_050257255.1 Betaproteobacteria bacterium
AAATCTACCTCGGAGACACTGTTGCAAGCGGGAGTAGCCATTCTCCGTGCAACAGTGTCTCCGAGGTAGATTTGATTTTGCTACACAAACTTCACCGCCTTGACAGCCTTGAGTCCCACGCTGCCGCGGGTCATTACGCCGAATTCCTTAAGGTCGATGACTTTCTCCTTACCCTTCTCATCGATCACCTTCACCTGCTCGCCCTTGCGCACGGACCGGAAGAGGACGACCTCGCCTTTCTTCACGTTCACGAGTTTCACACCCTTGCCTGCTCCGGTAAGGAGCGGTATGTCTTTTGCCGCCACTACAACAGCCTTTCCTTCTGACGTCAGGAACAGGACGTTCGGCAAATCAAGGATATCCACGCCCATGATGCTGTCGCCGGTCTTCATTCCCGCAAACTTCTTTCCAGCCCGCGTCGTGACGGAATTGAACTGACCGAGGTCAAACTTAAAGCCTACGCCTTTGGCCGAGACGGTCAAGGCCGTTACATCGCGCGGCGCCAGCGGAAGAACTGTCTGCTTGCCCTTTTCTTCCTCTGCGGGCGCGCCTCCGGCAAAAACGGTCGTGAGGTTCATGGCCGTCATCGGCCTCTCGCCATCGCCGAATTTGAAGAGATGCTGGACCGGCTCGCCAAAGCCGGAGCCGGACGGCAGATCAAACGCTTTCGTTACGTAGATTTTGCCGGCTGACGAGAACACGGCAATGTTGTCTTTGGTGTTCGCCGGCAGGATCGCCAGCAACTCATCGCCTTCCTTGAACCGGAGGTTTTCACCGACGGTCTTCACGCGCCTGATCCAACCCATCTTCGTAAGGATCACGGTCACGTCTTCGTGGACGATGAAGTCCTCCTGCGAAAACTCGACATCCTCGGCGGCCTTCATTACTGACTTGCGCTTGTCGCCGTACTTCTCCTTGATCTCCAAAAGCTCGGACTTGATCAGTCCCCATATCTTCTTCTGGCTTGCAAGGATCGTCTCGATGTCCTTTTTCTGTTTGGCCTTCTCCGCCTTTTCTTTAAGGATCCGCTCGATCTCGAGTCCGACGAGCTTGTAGAGCTGCATCTCGAGAATGGCCTTCACCTGCTCATCGTCGAGCTTGAAGTGCTTCTTGAGCTTTTCGGCCGCATCCTCGCGCGACTTGGCCCTGCGGATGATCTTGATCGCCGCGTCGAGATCGTCGTAGAGTTTTTCGAATGCCGCCAGAATGTGAAGCCGCGCCTTCAGGATTTTGAGGTCGTAGTTAAGCCGCTTGGTCGTGATCTCAAGCCTGAAGTCAAGAAAGTACTGCATGACCTCCTTGAGCGACAGGCGTTCAGGTTCCATATTCGGCTTGAGCGCCGTGAAGTTGATCGGGAACGTGGACTCCAGGTCCGTATGCTTGAAGATGTAGGCGGTGACGAGCTCGGGATTCGTCTCTGCCTTGAGCTCGAGCACGATCCGAACCTCGTCAGTGGATTCATCCCGCACGGCCGAGACCTGGGGAAGCTTTTTGTCTTCCATGAGGCCGATGAGTTTCTCGAGCAGCTTTGCCTTGTTCACCACATAGGGAATGGACGTGAACACAATAGCCTGTTTGCCCCTCGGCAGGTCTTCGATGGAATATTCTCCGCGTATCCTGATGCCCCCGGAGCCGGACTGGTAGATTTCCCTCAGCTCTTTTTTGGAATTCAGGATCTGACCGCTCGTCGGGAAATCCGGACCCTTGATGTGCTTCAGCAGGTCCTTGACCTCGATGTTGGAATTGTCGATCATGGCCGCAAGGCCGTCGACAACCTCGCCGAGGTTGTGTGGCGGGAACGAGCAACTCATGCCCACGGCAATGCCGGACGTGCCGTTCACGAGAAGTTGGGGAAAGCGCGCAGGAAGCACGACTGGTTCCCTGAGCGAATTATCGTAGTTCGGACGGAAGCCCACCGTATCCTTGTCGATTTCTACGAGCAGTTCTTCCGCAATCTTCGAAAGTCGTGCCTCGGTATAGCGCATTGCCGCTGCGGGGTCGCCGTCGAGGCTGCCGAAATTACCGGAACCTTCTACCAGGGGATAGCGAAGCGAGAAGTCCTGTGCCATCCTGACCATGGCGTCGTACGCCGCCTGGTCTCCGTGGGGATGGAACTTGCCGAGCACCTCGCCGACCACGGCCGCGCTCTTCCGGAATTTTGCCGTCGGCCCGAGGCCCATCTCCCACATGGCGAAAAGGATCCTCCGGTGCACGGGCTTGAGCCCGTCGCGTACGTCGGGAAGGGAACGGGAGACAATTGTTGACAGCGCGTAGGTGAGGAAACGGTTCTCAACCTCGGAATGCAGCGCCGTCGTCAAAATGGTATCCTCTTTTATCGGCATGAAAGCCCCTTTCTTTAATGTTCATTGCGTTTTTCCAACGCGCGCTTGTTTGCCGGGCGCTATATTACCATAAAGGGAACACAATTTTAAAGTAAGTTTTTTGCAAGAGTTAAGGTATAATGGAAACATGGTTGATCTGCTTCATAACCAAGCAGAGGCGTATAGCCGTGAATCGTTCCAGTGTGGCAACTGCAGACAGCATTTTGAGGCCTCGGTCGTCACCTGGGTGGATGTCTCCAAAACTCCGCAGGCCAGGCAGGCGCTGCTGAAGTGGCGATTCAACATCATCCAATGCACCCATTGCGGATGCCGCCATTTTTCCGGTACGCCCTTTTTCTATGAAGACTTCGAAGAAGGGCTGCTCGTGGCTGTCTTTCCCGCGATTCCGGAAAAACGGGGAGAGGTTGAAAAATCGATCCGTCAGAAATATGGATACTATCCCGTTCAAGAATTCTTTTATGACATGACGCAAATCTGGATGCTCCTGTATTTCCAGGATCACTACAAGGTGAACAAAAACCTGCGACAACTGTCGAGGATCGGTGAAGGTGAGAAGCGGCTCCGCACCGTCCTTCAGTTTCTGAAGGAAAATCCTCTGATGATCGACATCCGTGAAAAACTTACCGAGACTTTTTTCGGAGACGCCGGCAATGACCATCTTGTTGAGATCCTGGGGCGGGCCGTCTACCTGCTGGAAGAGATGCTGCCCTGGCCCACGGACCATCGGTGTTTATGCGGGGCCGATCTTGCGGAAGAGCTCAAATGCTGTGGCCGGCAAGTAAACCTCAGCGAGCATCAACATCTGCTTTCACGGCACTATGTCGTCTACTGCCAGGCCTGCAAGGAAGCTTTGTCCGGCGCTTCCTGCGAGAAATGCGGCAGGGTATACACGTGGAGACTTGGAACTGTTGACTCACACCATTCCGGCTCTAAGACACGCAATAGCCGTTCTGACGTCCGACGGGACCGGGAAATTTGAGCTTTGGTCGCCAAAGAATAATTTTTTCTCTCCGGCCTGTTTTCTACGACCGGAGCAAAGGGCAAACCCATTACTTCTCCCCTTCTCAAACAGAGCAAGCTTCCGTACAAACAATTTTTGGCGCGAAAATATCCGTCCGATTTTTTTGCCAGTTTTTTCTTGACGTACTTTCTTTTTTCTGTTACTTTTTGCCTTAAGTACGGCTCTGCTCCTCTTTTCACGTTGTGCAACATGTTGTGCCGGAAACAGGCGGGGCGTGCTAGCTGTAGTGTGAGTCCTCCGGAATGAGAATGCAATCGCCTTATTCACGTACTAATGTTCATGCGCGTCCGCGCAAACGCTCGCGGGACTCCGACAGTTCTTTCCCGCATCGCAGGGGACAATCCGGGCTTGCTTTCCCTGACGTTTATGTTGAGCTGCGACGAAAGCTCTTTAGCGATGAATGAGCGACACGTCGGAGGCACTGCATTGGAGAATATAATTACCGGAGAGCATCTGCGGGACCTTTTCACGAGAGAGACATGGCAGGACCACTTCGATGCCCTTTCTGACACATTAGGATTTACGTTGAGCGTTTACTCCGATGCAGGAAAGCCGATCTACGTTCCCGACGGCGCCTACCCGATCTGCACCGGTTTCCGTTCCCAATCCTCCGATTTGAAGTCCCGATGCGACGCGGACTGTCATCCATTCATTTTGAACACGCTTACCATGGGCAAGCCCAATGTCTTCAAATGTTATTCGAAAATTGTAAGTTTTGCCTTCCCGATCGAATACATGGGTGAAAAAGCCGTGATCCTGGGTCAGGGATCTTTTTCCTCCTATGAAGATTTCCGCGACTGCATGGACCTCGCGAACGCTCACGGCATTGACATGGTCACTATAAAAACGCCGCTCACTTTTACGAGTACCAAGCAGGCATGGAAAGCCTGTCGTTTTGTGCTCGACACGGTCAATCGCCTTCTGAAAAATATGCAGGAAACCGTAACCCTGCGAAAGAAGTTCGAAATCCTCAAGAATGTTTTCGCAATATGGGATACCGCTGCGGTGGGACAGCCGGAAACGCGGTTCCAGGACATGCTCTACAATTTGTCCACGCTGCTCGACATCGACCGGATTACCGTCCTTGCGCTCAACCGGCAACAGGGAAGGTATACCAGCCTTTACGGCCTGTCGAAGGGCGGAGTGCAGACCGAGGCGCTCAGTGTCAGCCTGCAGGATACGATCGTGAGGGAACTCCAAAGCGGCAAGCCGTTCGTCCATTCCACGGTTCCTGTTGCCCAGCCAGGCTCCGACGGACCGTCAGGCAGGGGGAGCGTGTTTTTTTTCCCTATCATGATCAACCATGATTTGGAGGGTATCCTGAGCGTTGCCGACCGGGCCCTCAAGGAGAGCGATAAACAAATCATCGCGGGATTCTGCAAGCAGACTGCCCTCTTCATAGAAAATCATCAATTGCACCAGGACCTCTATAAGAAGTTCAACCGATACGCCGCACTGTCGGAACTGACCAAGGCGATAACGCCGATTCAGAATTACGACACACTGCTCCAGACGATTCTTGACAAGTCCGCAGAGCTGCTGAAAGCGGAACAGGGGTCCCTCATGCTGCTCGACCAAGAGACCGACAATTTGCTCCTCGAAGCGAAGAAAGGCATCATCCAGGGCCTCGGAAAAATCAGAATCCAGCGCGGGGAGGGAATCGCCGGCAAAGTAGCCGAACTCGGTGAACCCATTCTTGTTGAGAACCTGGAGGACGACCCGAGAATAAGACAGAAGAACCGGCAGCACTATAAGACCAGGTCGTTCGTCAGCGTGCCGCTCAAGATCGAGGACCGTATCATCGGCGTGATCAACCTGTCGGACAAGACAAGCGGCGAAGTGTTCGATGAAGAGGATTTGAAGCTCATTCAATCCTTCGCGACCCATGCTGCGATCGTCCTGGAACGGAATGTGTTTTATAATAAGACGGAGGAGCTCAAAAAACTGACAATAACTGACCACCTCACCGGGCTGCTGAACAGAAGATACCTGTATGAACGGCTGAAAGATGAGTTGGCCCGGTCTGAGCGGTATGGCCACCATCTCAGCCTTCTTATGCTCGATCTCGACGGATTTAAGTATTGTAACGACACGTTCGGTCATCTTTTCGGCGACAAGATACTCAAGATCATAGCGGAGACCTTATTAAACACGGTCCGCTCCATGGACATCGTAGCCCGCTACGGAGGGGATGAATTCATGGTCATCCTGCCCGAAACCAAGGAATCTATGGCCGTTGATATCGCTGAACGGGTGCGGAACAACGTGGCAAACAAAGTGGCGCTTCCCCAGGGTGCGACCGAGACGGGACCGCATTCGCTGACGACCAGCATAGGAATCGTGTGCTATCCCGATCACGGCGACAGGATCGAACACCTGCTTGAAAATGTCGACAAGGCGCTCTACCGCGCGAAAGACCAGGGGAAAAACAGGATAGAGGTATATTCGTAAGATGCTGCCCGGCACGCTCCAAGAGGCGGAATTTTTCGGAAAGGAAGCAGAACTGACCGATCTCTTCCGCAGGGTCCTCCAGGCGGAAAAAGGGTTGGCGCGAAGCGCTGTTCTTTCCGGACCTCGGGGCATCGGAAAAACCGAGCTCCTCAAACAGTTATTCGGCCATTTATTCTGGAAACAGGACAGCGTCGTCCCCTTTTACTATACGATCAATCCCGCATTGCTTTCCGCAGAAGCCTTCTCTAAAAGCTATCTGACGCAGTTTCTCTGCCAGAGACTTGCTTTTGAAAGGAAAGAGCAGTCCCTCCTGTATCTCGACAGCATATCAATCGACGGCCTTTCCGCTCTCGCTGAAGAGCGCGAAGCGCTCTGGGTAAGAGAAATACTTGATGCATTTGATCGGAGTGACGATGATCCTCTCGACGCACTGCGCATTGCGCTCAATGCCCCGCGGCAGTCGGTGTTGACCACGGGGAGGCCGGTAGCCGTGCTGATCGACGACTTTCACCGGCTCAAGGATCTCGCCATCGAAGGGACTCCCGACTCCCGCCTGATCGCGCTGTTCGAGGCGCCGATGTCTTCCAGAAAGACGCCTCATGTGATGACGGGAAATACGCCGGAGGTCCAGGAGATGCCCGTCTCGAGCGGCCTTGAGCGGATACCCGTGCAGCCGCTCGGAGCCGAGGACGCCTCGTCGAAAGTACTTTCTCTCCTCCGTGCACATGAGTCCGAAGGCAACATGCCTCCCCTTCTCCTGCGTCATCTCGGCGGAAACCCCTTCTACCTGGAGTGCGTCGTCACGACAGTGTGCGCGAAAAAAAATCCCGAAGATAAGGATTTCTGGAATGCCTACATCCGGGAGGTCATGCAAGGAGCGCTCTCCCTCTCCTGGCTGGCCGTCTTGAAGAGCTTTTTCCCGGACCTGGGGATGAGAAGAATTGCCCTCGCAATCACGTACAAAATCTATCACACGGCCGAGCCCCTTTCCTGCGAACGTATCGCTAAATCCTTTGCCCTGACGGAAAGCCAGGCAAAAAACGCGACGCATGCCCTGTATCTCGCCGGTTTTATTCGCGGCGAGTTCGGCGTATTCAGGGCTGTGGAAGACCGGGTGTTGCGGGATATTATTGATTGCTTCTACATGAGGGAAATCCTCGCGAAGCCTTCCCATGATTTGGAACGGGACTTCCTTGAACGGCTGCTTCCGCAGAAGGAGAACGCCGTACGCTTCGACATCACGCTGCCGATGGTTAAGGAAGCAGAGCTCGTTGCCGCACAGTGCCTCGAACAGATAGGAAAGAATCTGCAGCTCGACCAGGATACCATCGGCCAGCTTCAAATAGCCGTCATTGAGGCCTGTATCAATGCTATGGAACACAGCAAGGGGATTGAGAAAAAAGTCTATGTTGGCATTTCCACTGAAGGAGACCGATTGGAAGTCTCGATCGAAAGCGCCGGTCAGGAGTTCATTGTCCAGGAAACCGGCGAGCCTTTCGGTGATCGGGAATCGTCGAAAGCAGCCGGCAGAGGATGGGGTATAAAATTAATGAAACGCTTTGCGGATAAAGTCAAGTTTGAAAAAACCGCCAGAGGCACCAAAATAGTGCTGGTTAAAAAACTGGGGAAGTCCGCCGGCGTACAGAGGGAGGATACCGCGAACCGTGAGTAATTTTTCTTTGTCATCAAAATCATCGCAGGACGTAGCCGTCATGATGCCCAAGGGGTACATCAACGACGTTGGGGCGGAGCGTCTTGAACAGACGAGTGAACAGTTTCTGGGAGATGGACTGAAAAAGCTCGTCGTAAACTTTTCCGAAGTCCAATATATCAACACCATCGGAATTTCCATTTTTACCGGCATCATACAGAAGACGCTGGAATACAAGAGCCTGCTCTGTTTCACAAACATGAAGAAGGTGCATCGCGATATTTTCGAGATGGTGGGACTGATAAAACATGTACGGGTTTTCAAGGATGAAAAAGATGCACTGACTTTTTTGAACGGGAGAGGATGAAATGTCGAATAAGAAGCTGCATCTCAAACGGCTGATGTTCAGCATGGCATCTCTCGTCGACCTGGGACAGGAGGCGACGTCATCGAAGGACCTGTTGGCAAAAATGAAGGCTGCACTCTATGTCATCACCGGCACGTTTTCCGTGCCGACTGCAGCCTTGTTTGTTTACCGCCAGCAGGGGAAAAATCTCGATCTGCTTGTCGAAAAGGGGTATCGGGATGGGAGCTTACAGGACATCAAGCTGTCCGTCCTGTCGGAACATATCAAGCATTTCAGGATTAATGACCCGCATACGGGTCGCGACATGGCAGACAGCGCGTTTTTCAAGCAGAATCAGGTCGTATTTACAAAACTACGAACGAAAATTTTTCTCCCACTCTTTGCCAAGGGCGAATTTGTCGGCGCGATAACACTCGGTAAAAAGCTCGGCGGAGTGCCCTACCGTCAGGCAGAAAAAGATGTCCTCAGAGTGATAGCACATCAAATGGCGATAACGCTGCACAACGCTCAGCTGTTCCTGGAGCTCGCCAAAAAGGCCGCGGAAAACAAGCGGCTTTACAGAAACATGCAGCGGATCTATCATGACACGATTCAGGCTTTTGCGGCCGCGATCGATGCCAAGGACGAATATACCAAGAACCATTCCTACCGCGTTGCAAGTTATGCCGTTGCGATCGCAAAGGAGCTCGGATGGAAGAAAAAGGATGTGGAAGGTATTTACGTAGCCGGCCTGCTCCACGATATCGGAAAGATCATCATCGACACCCGGGTCATCAATAAGGGAGAACAACTTACGGCCCTCGAACTCACCGAAATCAGAAAACACCCCCAAATATCCTACGACATCCTCTCGAAGATCAAGTTCCCCTGGAAAAATATCGACTTTTTCGTTCGTCACCACCATGAGCGATTGGACGGAAAAGGATATCCTGACGCGCTCGTGTCGTCAGAACTGAGTGACGGCGTCAGAATCCTCGCGCTTGTTGACGCCTTTGACGCCATGACCACGGACCGGCCGTACCGGAATAAACTGGGGATCGATGAAGCATTCCGTGAAGTAATTAGATGCAGCGGCACCCAATTTGACGAAAGAATCACCAAGACATTTTTTAACTTATTACTCAGAGAATTGAGCGGTGAGGTAAATGAACTGCAGATTCTTCCCCACTTGCAGCACATGGATGCAGGTGACATGATGGCTGTCGGATCAAAGATCAGTATGTGAACGGACAGGCTGCGTCCATGGCCGCACAGAATAGTGTGCGGTGAACGACGAAAATGCCAAAGGCGGTGATTGCTCACCGCCTTTTTAATTGTCGGCCACACTGTAACTTTTATTATCCTAAAAAGAGCATTTGGACACAGATAAAATCGGATAAACGCGGATTAAGATAAGAAAAATAACCATTTCGTGATGAAAAAAGAATCGCCTTGATGGTGAGTCGACTTTTAACCTTATACTCTTGTTTTATCTGCGTGAATCTGCGTTCATCAGCGTCCGACTGCCATTTTCAGGATTATCTGTTCTTGCTGATTCCTTTTTTATTCAGCATCCGCGCTCTCTATCGACATGGCCCGGCGCCATGCGCGATTCCCGTTACTCGTTCTTCGCAGCAGCCTGCTGCTCTTCCTTTGCCGCAGGCACTGATACGATATATCCCATGGCCGTGCCCAGAAGGCCACCGACCACGATGCTCACCGCCGCCGCGCAGGCGATTCCGACCACGATTCCCATCACCACGGCGGCTCTTACAAACAGGGTCGGCTCTACCGTGCCGCCCATCAGTTTCTGGAGCAGGATCAGCGTTCCGTAGGACCCGAAGTAAAACCCCGGCATGATGCCGAACACTACAAACACCAGCCCGCCCACTGTCGCTCCGATCTTCATTCCCGTTTTTATTGTCTCGTTCATCATGACTATCTCCTTTCAGCCGCGGCTAGGGTATTTTTTCGTTCGGTGGTTCTCACGGCGGTGCCGATGAGCCATCCGATGGCAGATGATGCCGTAACGACCACCGTTCCGGAAATCAAAATCCCCACGAGCATGGATACGAGAACGATGAGACGCGATAGAAGCCCTGGTTCAAGCGGAAGGCCAAAAAACATGCCGGCAAATTTGATGCCTGCCGCGCCTCCGAGAAGGCTGCCGGGCAAAAGCCCAAAGAGTGCGAACAGAACCAGTCCTGCGCCTGCACCGATGTATGCGCCCTGTCTTGTCATTATGGTCTTCATTTTCATGTCCTCCTTGCGTTCAGTCTTACCTGTGTAATTGCATCATGCGTGCCAAAAGGTAACGTGCTGAATTCGCAGGAAAGACGGTGTGCGGATGTTTTGCAGAAGTGAGAAGCGCATGTTTATTTTTTTAGAGATGCAAAAAAACAGCATTTGATTCGTTGGTTCAACAGGTGAGAGAACAGGTCGAGAAGGACCCTTATTTGTCATTCGGTCCGTCACGTTCGCGAGGATTAACTCAGACTGGAAACCAGTCGGATTTAAAAACCACTGTATGAAATCGCCCTCTTATGATATATTTTATGATATATTTGTTCTGCGGTACCTTTTCCTGTACGCTGCAGGCGATGAACTTAACCATGTTGGTTTCAACGACCCGACCCACCAGCTGCGGTGGTGAAAAGAGGAGACCTTTATGAAAAAAAATAGTTCAACGAGAAAATCCCATTGCTGCATCTGCGGCAAGAGGCTGAGCGAAAAGACGGCCTCCGGCACGATCCGCTGGCAACCTGGCCAAGTAGACGATTCGGGGATCTATTGCGAGTCTTGCCACCCGCCCAAAAACAGCAAAAGCCGGAAGAGCGTTCAGTCATGATACAATCGCCAGGCGTGCCCCGCCTCTGCTTCCTCAAAGAACGCTGTGGAACCGGCAAAATAAACTTCGTTCATGTAGCGACATCCCGCCCGCAGATATGCCAAGCAGTAAATTGTTAGACTCAAGCAGCCACGCAGCATGTGCTTTTTTTTATTTATTAAACTCATATTTGCCGATATTTTTGTTCTCCCTGCAAATCTAAAATCAATAGCTTGTAGTCGGATTGCTATTTCGTTTGTCAGTTTTTTCCTACTTCATCCACTACTCAAATCAATTCCATGCAGTACCCTAAAAATACCCCTGCCGGGCGATTTACTTTATCTCCTATTGGTGCTATTCTAAAAACAGAATACCTCCAATATTTTTTTCTTGTTCATTCTTTTAATTTCAAACTACACAAACATCTTGCGCAGTGTTTTTTGAATAATAGCCTCTCCCGAAAAACCAAACCCTTCGTGAGGAGGGGGGCGGAAAGCTGGAGTTCACCCAACAGGTGAATGCTTTTTGCTCTAGCGGGCTGAAAAAGCTTTTAACCGTCTTTGCGAACGCGGTCCCTCACTTGTCATTGCGAGCCATAGGCGAAGCAATCTCGGTTTGGCGGCTATGACTTTGCGATTAGTTGTTAAAAAAATATCGAACGCTGCACGTCTATGTCGTGACAGAACGATAAGCTGCAGTAAATGAAGCTTCATCAAAATTATTTTGGAGAACCTTTTTTGAACTGAATTCCGTCATCGGTGCTTCATCGCTTCATGATATAAGTAGGCTATAAAAAAAATCAATGCAATGCTGCACCGATGAAAGAACGTTAAATGTCAGCTTAAATAAAACATAAACCCGCGAAAGCCTGACTTTTCCATGAGATGGGGATGGAAAGCGGCGGGTCTTAAAAAATCAAGGCAGCCTTCTTCATAAGGAGGAACCTTTGATATGCTCGGCTTTTTATATTTAAGGGG